>JBGXXV010000001.1:0-5156 GCA_041814825.1 Bacteroidota bacterium
CTCGTATTTTACGATAGATATTGTTAACCGTACTACGATTAAGATTTGTCAATTCAGCCGTCTTTTTTGCCTCGATATCGAGGCAAAAAAGACGAACTATCATTCTAAATTTCTCCTCTGAAATCTTGCCTCGAAAAAAGTATTTATTACTCATTGTCCTCTAATTAGTTATGCAAAGATAATCTTTACTTAACTAATCTTGAACCTAAATTAAATCTATCAACAAATATCATAACAATTATTCCTTATAATATGTAGGTTTGAGAGGCAAAAACGAACTTTTTAGTAAAAATGAGATGAAATTTTGGCAAAACAAAAGGTATTTTTGAAGTAAAAACGAGAGAATTTTTGAAAAAGTAGAGATGAATAGGAAAGTATTTCTTTCAAAAAAAATATAATTTTATCATAAAAATTTACTTAAACTCCAAATATGGCTCGATACGCTTGATATCTTCTTCCGAAAGTTCGGATATTTTGCTTAGGTCGGATATAGTTTGGAATTTTTGTTTTTTGCGAAACTCAAATATGGCTTTCGATTGGTAGAAATTTAGGTAAGGGTGGCGGTTCAAACGCTCGGCAGTAGCCCAATTAACATTGATTTTCTTTATCTTGGTGTCATCAACACGAATATTATGCTTTATTCGCTCAAAGGTTTCGGACGGAAAGTTTTTAACTTCAAGCAGCTGATTTATAGAATAATACCCCCCAAGAGCATTGCGGTAATGTATAATTTGGCGAGCGAAGTACGAACCAATTCCTTTGAGGCGTTTTAGCTCGGCGGTATCGGCAGAGTTAAGCTCCACAACGAGCGTATCGGGTTTGATTGAACGCATGCTATCGGGTTTATGTTCGGCAAATTGAGGCAACGAAGCAGGCAACGGCTCAATACGGATATATGCCGAGAGGCGTGCAAAATCGTCTGCGGAAAGTCCGTAAATACGCGAAAAATCCTCTTTTCTCGAAAACTTACCGCCTTTCTTACGGTAATTAATAATATTTTTGACAACAAAAGGCTTGATACCCAAAGCTATAAATCCGACAGAATCGAGTCTGTTGGGGTCAAATTCAAAAAGGCGGATTTCAATTTTATTTCTATACAAATCGCCGTAATTCTTTGTATTATCGTCGGCAAAGTCGGCAGGCGAGAATCGGCGATACTCCCCGTTATTTTTGGGTTGCAGTGTCCGATAAAACTCATTTACCTGTGCCATAAATGCGGTATCGGTACTTGGCGATGTTTGTTTGTCGTAGAAAAAACAAGGCACAAAAAAATTGCCAATAACCACCAACAAAAGTACGATTAGAAGCACAATAAGGCCGCGTTTCTGACTTTTGGTAAAAAAGAAAATCTGACGAAAAAACGATTTCATTCAACAATAATATTATATCATTTACAATACAAATCAAATCAACAAACAACTGACATTCAACAGCTAAAACTCAACACATCTATTCCAACATTCTATATTTTGAAACCATATAACGGCAATAGATAATCTCTACCAGATGCGATAACGCAAATGCCAATACTATTATTATCAAACTTTTATGTATAAGTATTGACACAAAAGCCATTATCAAAAACGACAGCATCGCCCATAGTTGATTGTGAGCCACAAAATTGTATCGTCCCTGTGGTACAAACACAAAATTGATATAGCTTCCCGCAATAAGCCACGTATATACCGTTATACTTAGGATAATAGCCATCGGATAGGCTGCCAACATAGTTTTCCCACCCAAGATTAACACTGCCCAATAGCCGAAAACAATTATCAAAACAATGATTATCAGCGAAATATAGGTTTCATAACGCATAATTTTTTTTATTCGTTTGGAACTTATGTTTTGCATAACATTAGGGAAGAGTGCCCCATTGATATTTGAAGTAATAATACGAGGTATCAGTATAAGTTTAGATGCCAAATCGTATATTGCCACGCTTTGCATACTGAAAAAAGTACCTATTACAAAGGTTACGGACTCTTTTTTGATAGTGCCAAAAGCAACAGTCCAAAAAAAAGGCAGAGCCGAACGGAATGTGGCTTTCAGACGTCGGACAGAACTGAATTGCAACCTGATTTTCTCTTTTATTATCAAATAAAAGAAAGCAAATACACTACCACAAAGCGGTAATAACGAGACTATCAGAGCATAAAGCAGCAAATCGTCGGACGAGCGTACAAATATGAAAATCAACGGAATAGTGGTCAGACGTACTGCCAGATTGGTATAAGTTACAAACTTCATTCGCTGAATACCTTGAAAATACCAAGTCGGAAAGAGTATTTCGACAAGCTGTAAGCTAAAAACTATATAATATAACGCTATATACCTTTGCACAAAAGGAATAAAGATACTTATACCGGCTATTATCAGCAGATTAAGAAAAAAAAGCAACAGTTTGGAAATAAAAACTTCGGAAACAACTCTACTCTTTATCTGACTATGAGTGGGGAATAGAGAGATTTTTTTGAGTGCGGGCATATCGAATCCAAACGATGAAAATACTTGAAGAAGCTGAACATTGGACATAATAAATATATATATACCATAAGCCTCTTTGTCCAAAACCCTTATAACGTAAGGATATAAAACAAATCCTATTACAAGAGAAGATGATGCTAAAAAGGTCATAAAAAAGTAGTTTTCGGCAACCTTTTTATTATTTTTGAATTTGCTCTTGAATTTTGCCTTTAATCTATTCATTTTATAGCAATTCGCTCAAAATCCGCACCATATATTTTAGACGCATATAAAGGAAGTTCACTTTTATACATTTCGTCTGTACCTATCGAAAATATTTTTTCGGCTCCGGCAATAAGATAAAAATCAAGCAATATACGCATAAATGCATCATCTTGACTGTCGGCTATTTTATGGTCAATATGTACAATATCGCCCGACAAGGTATATACATTTTCAATATTACAAACACTATCTATAAAAATCTGACTGTCGGAAGCAACAAAAATCTTCTTACCGGCAAATCGAATAGCCAATTGTTTTACGAACTCAACATTTGTTGCGAAAATATGCTTTTTTTGTTGCTCATCAATATGTATGTACGGCGTTTCGTTGAAGTCACCAAACATACCGACAAATCTAAAATGTGCTGCTATATAACTATCTCCCAACTTTTGACGATTGTTGTCAATCAGGCTTTTAACTCTGGCGGTCGGTCTAAAAAGAGTTTTGTATAGCTCACCCCACGAATAAGCGGTGTGGTAAAAATCGTTAAGATACGGCACTACATCACGGTTTGCATAGGCAATAAGGGAGTTTCGAGAGCTAAGAGTTTTGTATCTTTCGATAGAACCGTCTTCTACAAAATTGACAAACGAGGTTTGAAAAAAGTTATTGGGCAACTCCTCTTTTCTTATACGCCAATCGTATTGGTTAGGTTCGAGATAATCGGACAAATCAAACGGAAATGTATGAGATATTCTAAAATCAATTTGTTTTATTCTCGAAAAATGAAACAGAGATACCATACCTTTCAGCCTGTCGGTAAAGCCACCGTGAAAATTGCGACCATCGACCAAAGCAACAATCATCGGAGATTTGTTTAAATTGGGTTTAAGTAGCTGAAATCTTTTAACTTTACGAAGATAATCCTGTGCTTTACGTCCCAAAAATCTAAAATCTGTAATTTTTGATCTGCTCATATATCTGTTTAATTAATATTCACTTGTTTAATGCTCTAAGATATTCTTCAAAAAGCAGTTTGCCGACTGAGGCGGATTTGAACTGTTCGGCTTTGGGGCTGATTGTCTTGAAATTATAATCCGATAGATGGTCGAGCATATAGTCTATTTTTGCGGTAAGCCCTGCTATATCGCCTATTTCAACGATAAATCCGTTGCTGTCATCGACAAAATCTGGGACAATGCCGGTAGGCGTTGCCACAAGCGGCACTCCGGAGGCAAGACTCTCCATTACGACGACACAAGCAGTCTCGAAATGCGAAAACATCACAAACATATCGCTATCGGCAAACCATTGTGCTACCTGTTGTGGTGTTTGCTCTCCCTCCCAACGTACGATTTCATCGGATATTCCGAGTTCGCAGGCAAAGGCTCTGAGCGAGTCGAAGTCGATACCCGTACCAACCATTACCAACTCAAAATCGGAGCGGCGACGACTCAACTCCTTAATTGCCTGCAATATTCCCGAAATATTTTTCTGACGGTCGAGAAAGCATGAGACGTGTAAAATACGTTTTTTCGTACTATTCTCGTTTGTGCGTGGTGTGGTGTAAAAAAAATCATCTACAATATTGTAAATCAACCTATAATCGCCCTTTATTCCCTGCTCTGTCATCGCTTTTTGAAGCATAGAGGACACAGGCATAATCCTCTTGGCAGCTCGGGCTACTATCTCGGTAGCTCGGCGGCGAATAAAGCCTTTGTAATGGAAGTTTTGTGGCAAATAGCGTGTCCAATGCTCCACAATCACATAAGGAATACCGCGAAAAATTTTCAACAGATAGGCAAGTACACCATTGCGAGTAAGCGTATTTACCTGCGTTACATCAGGTTGCCCGAAATGCAGTTTGACAATCTTATAGCCTTTTCGGAAACCACGCAGAAAACTTAATCCCAAAGCTAACTTATTTTTTTTAAAAGGGATATAGACCAAAATCTCTTTTACCTCTCCCGACTGTTGTTCTACAATATGCATAGTATCAGCCTTATCGTCGAGATGCAAGTATAAGACACAGACATCTGCATATAGGCTTGCAGCCTCAGCGTGCTTGCGAACAAACAGCCCCGCCATAGCATCGTAACGATTTGGATACCAAGCAGAAAGAAATAAAATTTTAGGCTTAAACTGCATTATTGTAGTTTTTGGTTTTCGGCTGTCAAAATTAATAAAAGTTTTTGACTATTAAGTTAGTTTTAATTATTATGAGAAATGGTTAATCGCCAGACAAATCCGATATTCTCGCTAATATCATTTTTTTAGCAAAAAAAAATAATGGCTTTTTCAAATACTACACTTAAAAATATTTTGGTTCAAGATTAGTTAAGTTTATGATTTCTGAAATTTTTGAGCAAAATTAAGTATAAATTTTTGTTTCTGCAATTGTATCTAAATTCACACTCTTTAATATGCAAATAAAAAGTGTGTCTATGTACTCCTCTAAACTTTGC
>JBGXXV010000002.1:0-4483 GCA_041814825.1 Bacteroidota bacterium
GTAAGGAGCTTCTTTTGCATACTTTTCTTGTGTCAAGACAAGAAAAGTATGTCGGGGTACGGGGCAGACAGCCCCAATGAAATGTTAAAACATTCCGATAGCCCCACATTTTTTCTAATGCGGAATATAGGGAAAACCTCATAATACCACAATAAACAAACTCGCAAGATAAGCTCCTTTCATAACAAAAGCATATATCTTTATGTATATTAAGATATTACAGATTGATATCGGTTTTTTATCGGACAGAAATAAAATACTTATATTTCCCTGACAATCAATTAACTTTTATTCTCTTTGGCAAAAATGGCTTCGCCTACGACAAGGTCAAAGGGGGTAGTGATTTTGATATTTTCCACATTTCCCTCTACCAAACGGATTTGTTCGCCCATAGCCTCTAATACAGATGCATCATCGGTAAATAACTCCGTAAAAGGCTGGTTGTATGCCTTTTTCAGTATTGCGGAGTGGAATATTTGTGGTGTCTGTACTATCTTTATCTTGTTGCGGTCGAAAGCGAAACTGTTTGCTCCGTCGTACAGCCGAACACTCTCGCCGACAGGTATTACAGGGACAGCATTGGTATATTGCTCGGCGGCAACAAAAGTACGTTCGAGTGTTGCAAAACTCACAAAAGGGCGTACCCCGTCGTGTATAGCCACCAAAACTCCATCCGGAACGAGCGAAAGTCCATTTTTTACCGAAAAAAAACGCTGACTGCCTCCTGCCACCACTCGATGAGGTATATTTACACCAAATTCGGCACAAATATTATTCCACGCCTCTATCTGCTCTTGTGGCAATACCACAACTATTTTTATATCAGACAAATAACCGTAAAACTTCTCTAAGGTATGCAACAATATCGGTTTGCCCGCCAGATACACAAACTGTTTGGGGATATCTGCTCCAAAACGCTTGCCTATACCACCGGCAACGATGATAACGTATCTTTCCATAACGGATTAAAATTCGCGATCGGCAGTAAAATTGATAATAGCAGAGAGAAATGATTTGTATTCAGAATCGGCAAAGCTATCCAATTGGCTTAGAGCCAAATTGCAATAATGTTTCATCCGCTGCTCGGAATACTCTATGCCTTTGTATTTGGTTACAAGATTGTGAATAAATGTTTTGTCGTCCAAATCAACATTATCTTTGTTGAGGATATTTATTACATTAATCTTCTCTTTTTCGTCGGCAAACCGCACCGCATACAGTAGCGGTAGCGTCACTTTGCCTTCGGTAATATCATTGAAAATCGGTTTGCCGAGACTTGCATTTGCCGAATAGTCGAAAATATCGTCTTTTATTTGGAAACACATACCGAGGTTTTCGCCGATACTGTAAAGTATGTCGAGCTGCTCGTTTGTGGCTTTTGCCGACAAGGCACCCGCCCGCAAACAGGTAGCAAACAGTGCTGCTGTCTTATTTTTTATTACCGAATAGTACTCTTCTTCCTTAGGTATGGAGCGTGAATACTGCTGTTGTAGCAATTCGCCTCGAATAATGTCGATACTTAGTTTTTGCAACAACCCTATCTGCTCCATATTATGAGATAAATATATGTAGTTGAACGACTTGGTCATCAAATAGTCGCCCACGAGTACAGATGTTTTGTTGTCGAATATTTTGTTAAGCGATGGTTTGTTGCGACGCTGCATAGAGTTGTCAATAACATCATCGTGGATGAGCGAAGCCGAGTGCAACAGTTCGTATGCAGCGGCAATGAGGTAGGTATCGTCATTTACCTCTCCACAGAGCTTGGCCCCCAAAATAACAAGGATAGGGCGTATTTGTTTGCCTTTCTGTGGCATAAGGTACTGCAATGCGTTATGCAAAAGCTCATCTTCGGCAAAAAAAGAACGGGAAAACTTCTCATTGAAAATTTGTAATTCGCCGGATATTACCTTTTTGCCCTCTTCAAAATTGAACATGATATGTGATATTAACCATTTAATAAATGCAAAGATACTAAATAGTTTTGAGTTACGAATTAAAATTTTGAATATGCCCGAATAGAAATCATATATAATCGGACTTAACCCCAATCGCCTAATACCCGAAAAACAACTTTTTGTATCATGTATATAAAAACAAAAAAAGTAATCTGATACAGATTACCTTTTTTGCTCTCCCTCTTGGACTTGAACCAAGGACCCTCTGATTAACAGTCAGATGCTCTAACCAACTGAGCTAAGGAAGAATCAATTAATTATTAACCTTTAAAAACCTTTTTGATTATGAAACAAAAAACTTCTCATTTTTAGATTGCAAAGGTACAACATTTTTTTTATTTGTGCAATACTTTTCAAAAAAAATATATCTACGTATCAATCAACCACTTGACCCGATATTTTGCGTGCTATTGCCTCCATTTCGTCTTTGGACAGCTCCTTTTTTGGATTAGAAAAACTCAAATCGGACTCTTTTTGGAGTGGGACAAGATGAATATGTGCGTGCGGGACCTCCATCCCCAATACTGCTACACCGACACGCTTGCACTCTATACTGTTTTTGATAGCTTTTGATACCTTTTTGGCAAACGCCATAAGCCCAAGATAAGTTGCATCGTCCAAATCAAAAAGGTAATCGACCTCTTTTTTGGGTACGACCAATGTATGCCCTTCCGTAATAGGGTTGATATCCAAAAATGCGAAGAAATTTTCGTCTTCCGCTACCTTGAAGCAAGGTATCTCGCCCGCAATAATCCTCGAAAAAATACTCATATTAAATAATTAGTGTATAGATTCTACAATGAAATACTCAAAATTTCGAGTTTTAAAGTACCTGCCGGCACTACTATCTCGGCTATTTCTCCTTTCTTTTTACCCAACAATCCCTTGCCGATAGGAGTATTTATAGCCAATTTGCCTTCGCGTATATTTGCTTCATTTTCAGACACCAAAGTATAAGTCATTATCTGATTGTTACTAAGGTTTTTTACCTCAACGGTGTTTAGTATCTGAACCTTATCGGTTTTCAGTTTACTTTCGTCGATGATTCGAGCATTAGCCAGGGTCTCTTTCATCTGAGCTATTTTCATTTCGAGCATACCCTGTGCCTCCTTAGCTGCGTCGTATTCTGCATTTTCGGACAAATCGCCCTTATCGCGAGCTTCGGCTATCTGTGCCGATATAGCCCTTCTATCAACGGCTTCCAATTGAGCAATCTCATCGGCTAATTTTTTGTAGCCCTCCTCTGTCATATAAACAACTGCCATAGTATTATAAAAATTTATTATTTACCTACTAATATATAAAAAGAAAAACAAAGAGAATCTCGACCTATGCCGAAACTCCCGTATGCTATATTATAAAATTTTATCTTACGGTGCAAAGGTATGAAAAAGTTTTCATAAAAAAAAAACAGTTTAAATCACAATAGTTTTAACATGGTATTAATCAGATAATTGTGGACACTAGCAATATATTCTTTTTGCTGTTTGTGAATCGAAATTGGCCAATGATAAAAAAACTTTGTACCTTTGCACAAAAATAAATGAATGTTTGTTGAGAGAGCAGATAAGTTTCTGAAATGGTTTATACCCGCTATTTGGACTATTAAAGATAGTGAAAAATCGGTATATCTCACATTCGACGACGGACCTTGCCCCGAAGTAACTCCAAAAGTATTAGACATACTCGACAGATACGATATTAAGGCAACTTTTTTTTGTGTTGGGAATAATGTAAAAAAATACCCTCATATTTTCGACCTTATAGTTAGCAAAGGGCATAGAGTGGGCAATCATACTATGCATCATCTAAAAGGGTTTAACTCTTCATTAAATGATTATATAAAAGACGTTGAAGAAGCAAACAGGATGATAAACAGCGACTTGTTTCGTCCTCCATATGGACGAATAACGATAAAACAACTCAAAGAACTGAAAAAAAGCTACAAGGTAATAATGTGGGATGTAATCACCCGCGATTATAACCGAAAGCTAAAACCTGAAAAATGTTTTTCGATAGTGAAACGCTTTTCACGCAAAGGCTCCATAATAGTTTTTCACGACTCGATAAAATCTGCCGACAATGTCCTTCAAGCATTGCCTTGGTCTATAGAGTGGCTTAAGTCCGAGGGATATGTGTTTAAAACTATCCCGTAGTTTTTTCAATTGAAATAATGAATTGAGAAACAATTATTAGTGTCCGATAAAAGTTTTTTTTAAAATTAGGGCGATAACTTTTTGAATTTCAGTTTTTTTTATAAAATTTCATTACTGTACAATATATTATCAATCGTCCCAAAGCTCCAATCTCGTTTTCTTTTCTCTTAGGTTGGGGCTATCCGCCCCAAACCCCGACTAACTTTTTTTCTTTATAAGAATAAAAAGTTAGCACTTTTGCGATTGAGTGAGGGCAGAGCCGAACTTGTTCGAGCTATGCCGAGCGTGAGCAAAACGACGAAGTAAAAAAAGAATTGCGGCACGCTTTCGGCTCGACCCACATCGGACTTGTGAGCTAAACGATATATA
>JBGXXV010000003.1:0-47530 GCA_041814825.1 Bacteroidota bacterium
ATAATAATAGAGAGCGGTATAATGAGCGAGTTGTCTTCTAACGACGATATTGAGAACATATCGCGACTTGAGAATGTACGTGAGCTTCTTAGTGCTATTCACGAGTATTGCGAGCAAAAAAGAGCTTCGGGCGACGACAATCCCTCTCTCTCCGAATTTTTGGCAGAGGTGTCGCTACTTACCGACCAAGACACCGATACGGAGGCAGAACGCAATAAGGTAACGCTTATGACCATACATTCGGCAAAGGGTTTGGAGTTTGACTATGTCTTTGTGGCAGGGCTCGAGGAGGAGCTTTTTCCCTCGCCTATGTGCCAAACGGAACGAGAGATAGAAGAGGAGCGACGATTGCTATATGTGGCTGTAACACGAGCCAAAGAATGCTGCTTTTTGTCGTATGCAAAGACCCGTTTCCGTTGGGGTAACGTAAGTTATTGTACTCCGAGCCGTTTCCTTAGCGATATCGACGAGCAGTATCTCGATATGCCGACGACGTTCAATCACTACGAAAACGATGTTTTCGCAGTCAATAGCGGAAATAGAACTGTTTTCCCTTCGTTCGTAAAGTCGAAAGCTACCGTTCGCCCCGCGGTGCAAAAAGACGAACAAGTGTCGTTGTCGAGCAATTTTAAGCCTGCATCACAAATCCGCTCAACGACCGATGTCGTTAGTACGCAGTTCGATTTTATCAAGGGCGACAGGATAGAGCACTCAATATTCGGCACAGGCACTATTATCGAAATAATAGGGCAGGGTAGCGATGCAAAGGCAAGAGTCGATTTCGATACAAGCGGACAAAAAACTCTGTTGCTCAAATACTCCAAGTTGGTTAAGTTATGATTGGCAAGTAATGTAAACAAACCGAAAATAATCGAGAAGTAAATGGCGATGAGATAATTTTTTTTTTCGACTAAAATACGGATTTATAGCATTTTACTTTTTTGTTTGAATTGCCGGAAGCGGAGAGATAACTATAATATCGATAAATAATGGTAACTTTGCGTTCGATAAAAAACAGTGAGTAGTGGTGAGACTTTTTACGGCATCAATAATATTTATACTATTTGCAATACCGATAAGCTATGCACAGAGTGTATATGTGCGTGGTTATGTGGTAGATAGCCACAACAACAGCTTAGATGCTATCAACGTGGTACAAAAAGGTACATCGCACGGTACCGTTACCAACGAAAAGGGCTACTATGAGTTGTCTGTGATGCTTACAGGTGCAGATACTCTTGTTTTTTTCGGAGTCGGATATAAAGATAGTTTCAAAATATTGCCAAAACATACGGATAAATCGCTTACCGTCAATGTCGTATTACAACGCGATACTACTCTCCTTCGAACCGTTGATATTAGTGCCATTCAGAAGACAAAGGGTTCGACTGTGGGTATAGATACTAAGGTACTACGGCTTACGCCCGATGCGGTGGGCGGTATCGAGAGTTTGGTAAAGATGCAGCTTGGTGTGAGTTCGACTAATGAGTTGAGTTCGCAATATTCGGTGCGTGGAGGCAGTTTCGACGAAAACTCGGTGTACGTCAATGGAATAGAGGTCTATCGCCCGTTGCTCATACGCTCGTCGCAACAAGAGGGTTTGAGCTTTATCAATCCCGATTTGGTAGGCAAGGTTAATTTCTCGGCGGGTGGATTTCCGGCCAAATATGGTGATAAAATGTCGTCGGTGCTCGATATAGAGTACAAAAAGCCCGAAAGATTTGAAGGTAACCTTACCGCAGGCTTTATGGGCGTATCGGCTTATGTGGGACACAATAACGATAAACTCTCTATGACACACGGTATTAGGTACAAGTCGAATCAATATCTGCTCTCCGACAAATTGAAACTAAAAAACGGTAAAGCCATTTTCAAAGGATTGGATACAAAAGGCGATTTCGATAACTCGTTTGTCGATTATCAAACATTCGTTAATTATAATTTTACTAAAAAATGGGCTGTATCGTTTTTGGGGAATGTGTCGCAAAATATCTATAATTTTGTTCCCAAATCGCGAAAAGTACAGTTTGGCACTGCCACAATGCAACGCGAGTTTAGCGTCAATTTCGCGGGTAGCGAAAAAGATAAGTTTACAACATTCTTTGGAGCAGTATCGCTCGACTATAAGCCGTCGAACCACACTGAACTGAAAGTAACGGCATCGGCTTTTAATACCTCTGAGTCGGAGCGTTACGACCTAATAGGAGCTTATTCGCTTTCCGATGTACGTATTGAGGGTTCGGGCGAACGCAAAACCGAATTGCTCGGCAGTGGCATATTTCACGAACATGCTCGCAACAGTCTGACAGCCACAGTTTTCAACGTTGCTCATTCGGGTACGACTCCTTTGTGGAAAAGTACCTTGGAGTGGGGACTATCGGCAGGCAGAGAGATAATTGCCGACAAAATACGTGAGTATGAGCGTCGCGACTCGTCGCAATACTCCTTGCCTCACAACGGGCAAGAGATACGTATGATTTACAACCTTACCTCGAACAATTCGATAAACTCATTACGTCTGCAAGCCTACTTGCAACAAACTTACCGCCTGACGATTCTCAAAGCCGACTGGACTTTCAATATCGGTGTCAGGGCAAACTATTGGGATTTCAACGACGAATGGCTTCTTTCGCCACGCCTCAATATCACTATCGACCCACAATGGAAGAGAGACTTTGTATTTCGTTTTGCCACAGGGGTATATTATCAATCGCTATTTTACAAAGAGATACGCCAAACTTTCGGAGACAGTTTGGGTAATACATATATAGCTCTTAATCATGATATTAAGGCTCAACGCTCAGGACATTTTCTTGTAGGAATGGATTACTATTTCAGGCTCTGGCATCGTCCGTTCAAGTTCACTACCGAGCTATATTACAAGCCTGCCGACAGAATTATTCCATATTCGGTGGATAATGTAAGGGTACGCTATGCGGGTGAAAATCAGGCTGTGGCATATACCGCAGGTATCGACCTTAAGCTTTTTGGCGAGTTTGTGCCGGGTGTCGATTCGTGGGTGTCGTTCTCTTATATGAGCAGCAAAGAGGATATTGTGCGTATCGGCAACGACCTTACGGGCGACCATTATCCGGTATATACCAACAAGGGAACATACCTTGGCGAGGTATATCCGTCGTATATACCACGTCCAAACGAACAACGATATGCCGTATCGCTGTTTTTTCAAGATTATATGCCAAACCATCCCGAATATAAACTCAATCTAAAACTCGTATGGGCAGACGGACTGCCTTTTGGACCTCCTCGGGCGGAACGCTATCAGTCGGTTTATAGAGCCAAACCGTATCGTCGTGTAGATATAGGGGTTTCTCGCGAGTTTATCGTAGGCAGAGACAAGTTGCTCAGCAAACAGCGTTATATCAAAAAACTAAGCCTTCATCTTGATTTGCTCAATCTGTTTAATATCCAAAACGAGAGTTCTCACTACTGGGTATCCGACGTTTCGGGGGCTCAGTGGGCTGTGCCAAACTATTTGACCAACTTTATGGTCAATTTTAGGGTATCGATTGGTTTTTAGTTGATTTATTATTAGTAAAAAAAATTGCAAATGTGGTTAGAAAAAAAAATATTTTCACTCCTTGGCTGGAAAGCCGAAATCAAAACAGACCTTCCCGATAAATGTGTGGCGTGTATTGCTCCACATACGTCGAATTGGGATTTTATATACTGTATCCTCTTTAAGGAGGCTTATGGCATACAGGTCAATTTTTTTATAAAAGAGGAATGGACTAAGTCTATTTTGGGTGGTATTATCCGCAGGCTCGGAGGTATAGGCATTCGCAGAGACAAATCTCAGTCGTCAACCGATGTTTATGCTAAGGCGTTCGACAACCATAAGGTTATGCGTATAGCTATCACTCCCGAAGGGACACGGTCGGCAAACAAGGATTGGAAGCTCGGTTTCTACTACATAGCCCTAAAAGCCGGTGTGCCGATTGCACTTGTCAGTCTCAACTACAAAACCAAAACTCTGACAATCGACCGATTGGTTATGCCAAACGGAGATGTAGATACCCAAATAGCAGAGATAAAGGCTCACTACAAAGGAGTTGTAGCACGCTATCCCGATAGGTTTTTGATATAATTAGGTAAGTCAAGTATTATTTTCTCGATACCCTAATCCAAAAATTAAACAAAAAACACCCAACTTTTTCAGTCGGGCGTTTTTTGTTATCCGAAATATTACTCTTCGTCTTTTTGAGTAGCCTCGTATTCCTTGATAAGTTTGTCTTGTACATCGGTTGGACAAAGTTCGTAGGAGCTGAACTTCATTGCAAACGAAGCTCTGCCACCCGAAATAGAGCTCAATGCCGTAGAGTACGACGACACCTCTTTCAAAGGTACTTTGGCTTTTAGGTGTTCGAAACCGCGTTCGGAGTTCATACCCAATACCATACCACGACGTCCCTGCAAATCGCTCATAACGTCACCCATACGGTCTGACGGTACAAGCACATCAAGGTCGTAGATAGGTTCGAGCAGTTTCGGACCTGCTTCCTTAAATGCCTGGGCAAAGGCGTTGCGTCCTGCCAGACGGAACGATATTTCGTTACTGTCAACAGGGTGCATCTTACCGTCGTAAACGATAACACGTACGTCGCGGGCATACGAACCTGTAAGAGGTCCCTGCTCCATTCTGTCCATAATACCTTTGAGTATAGCAGGCATAAAGCGGGCATCGATAGAACCGCCCACGATAGAGTTGATAAAGATGAGCTTACCTCCCCAGTCGAGGTTTATCTCCTGTGTGTCGCGAACAGATATCTTATACTCTTGTCCGTTGAATTTATACACTTCCTGAGCGGGGGTATCTTCCTGATACGGCTCGATAATGAGGTGTACCTCACCGAATTGTCCTGCACCGCCCGACTGCTTTTTGTGGCGATAGTCGGCACGGGCAGCCTTAGTGATGGTTTCGCGGTAGGGGATGCGAGGCTCGCTAAACTCTATCATTATCTTGTCGAGATTTTCGACTCTCCATTTCAATGTTCGCAAATGAAATTCGCCTTGCCCCGAAAGGATAGTCTGACGTAGCTCTTTTGAACGCTCTATTACCCATGTCGGGTCTTCGGCGTGGAGACGGTTGAGTATTTCGCCGAGCTTTTCGTCCTCACCCTCGTTTTTAGCCTTTATCGCACGACGGTATTTAGGAGCAGGATAGTTTACTTCCGGGAAAACCCAATCCACATCTTTGCCATTGACGGTGTTGCCTGTGCGTACATCTTTGAGCTTAACCGTAGCACCGATATCGCCGGCTACCATCTCATCTACTTGTGTGCGAGTCTGACCGGCTACGGAGAATATCTGTGAGATACGCTCTTTGTTGCCGTTGCGACTCACGTTTGTCATATCGTCGCCACCTTTGATTTTGCCCGAAATAACTTTGAAATATAGTACCTCGCCAATGTGCGGTTCGATACTTGTCTTGAAGAAGAATAGCGATGTAGGAGCGTCTGCATCGGGTTTTACCTCTACGCCATTTGTGGTAACGGGAGCTGCCATCTCGATAGGAGAAGGTGCAACGGCACCCAAAAACTCCATCAAGCGACGAACGCCCATCGACTTACCGCCACAGACACAAAGTACAGGGTATATGCCGCAATTTATCAATCCTTTGTGAATACCTTCGAAAATCTCTTCCTCTTTGAGTGAGCCTTGCTCGAAAAAACGCTCCATTAGAGTCTCGTCATTTTCGGCTGCCGCCTCGATGAGTGCTGCGTGTAGCTCTTCGGCCTTTGCCTTTTCGGAATCGGGTATGTCGAGTTCTTCGGGTTGCCCGCCTTCGGGTTTCCAACGATACATTTTGAGCTTTAATACATCTATTACCGCATTGAAAGCCGTACCCGCATTTACCGGATATTGTACCAAAGCTACTTTACCGCCGAAGCTCTCGCGGAGTTGCTCAAATGTTTTGTCGAAGTCTGCCATCTCTCTGTCGAGCTGATTAACGGCAAATATTACCGGTTTTCTGAATTTGTCGGCATAGCGGAAATGGTTATGCGTGCCGACCTCAACACCGTATTGAGCATTTACCAATATCACAGCTTGTTCGGTAACAGCCAACGATGTGATGGCTCCGCCAATGAAGTCGTCGGCTCCCGGGCAGTCGATGATATTAATCTTTTTGTTTGCCCATTCGGCGGTAATAATGGTCGGCAACACCGAATAGCCGTACTCCTGCTCCACAGGGAAATAGTCGGATACGGTGTTTTTGCCCTCAACAGTGCCTTTGCGTTTAATGGCACCACTCTCGAAAAGCATCGCTTCTACCAAAGTAGTTTTGCCTGTTCCGGCACTGCCGAGAAGCGAAACGTTTCTGATTTCCGAAGATTTATAAATTTTCATAAAATAATGGTTATTTGTTATTTATAATTTATTTTTTGATAAAGGTCAATTATTGGTTAATGGTCTATTCTACACTTTTCTCTACTATATCATTAGTGTTATCAATACTTTTATTGTCGTTATGTTCGGTATGTGTATTTGGAGGTAATTGTTGATTGTCGGCATTCTCGCCCAAAAGTTCTTCGCCTCTACTTTTCCATGGACGTTCGCCCAAAATCTCTTTCACATCGTCGGCAAACAGCACTTCGCGTTCGATGAGAATATTGGCTATCTGTCTTACCTGTTCGGCATGAGAGTTGAGTATATCCAAAGCACGGTCGAATTGTTCGTTTATGATTTTTTTCACTTCATGGTCGATGTTTTGACTTGTGGTTTCGGAATAGGGTTTTGTAAATCCGTATTCATATTGCCCCGATGAGTCGTAGTAACTTACGTTTGGCAGATTGTCGCTCATACCGTAGAATGCCACCATAGCGTAAATCTGCTTCGTAGCACGTTCGAGGTCGTTCAACGCCCCTGTCGATGCGGTATCGAAGAATACCTTTTCGGCAGCACGTCCGCCAAGTAGCGAGCAAACCTCGTCGAGGATATGTTGTCGTGTGGTAAGTTGTCGCTCTTCGGGCAGATACCAAGCCGCACCAAGAGCCATTCCTCGTGGTACTATTGTAACTTTTACCAACGGATTGCCGTGTTCTACCAACCAGCTGATTGCCGCGTGTCCTGCCTCGTGATAGGCAACGGCACGTTTCTCCTCTACTGTCATTATCTTGTTTTTCTTCTCCAAACCTCCGATTATGCGGTCGACTGCATCGAGAAAATCCTGTTTGCCTACGGCGACACGGTCTTTGCGGGCTGCTATAAGGGCTGCCTCGTTGCATACGTTTGCAATATCTGCTCCCGAAAATCCGGGTGTTTGGCGGGCAAGGAAATCTTTGTCTAAGTCGGCATCAAGTTTTAGCGGACGAAGATGAACGTCGAATATCTCTTTACGCTCGTGTACATCAGGCAAATCGACATGTATCTGACGGTCGAAACGTCCCGCCCTCAGCAACGCCTTGTCGAGTATATCGGCTCTGTTGGTGGCTGCAAGTATTATTATACCGGAGTTTGTACCAAAGCCGTCCATCTCTGTGAGTAGTTGGTTTAGAGTGTTTTCTCTCTCGTCGTTAACGTTCATATTGGGGTTTCTGCCTCTGGCGCGTCCCACAGCGTCGATTTCATCGATAAAAATGATACAGGGGGCGCTCGCTTTTGCCCTTTGGAAAAGGTCGCGGACACGACTTGCACCAACGCCTACAAACATCTCGACAAAGTCGCTACCCGCAAGCGAGAAAAACGGCACTTCGGCTTCGCCCGCCACAGCCTTTGCCAAGAGAGTTTTACCCGTTCCCGGAGGTCCTACAAGCAGAGCCCCTTTGGGTATCTTACCACCGAGTTCGGTATATTTCTTAGGATTTTTCAGAAACGATACTATCTCTTGTATCTCCTCTTTGGCTCCTTGCAAACCGGCTACATCTTTGAACGTTACTTTGGTACTGTTTTTTTTGTCGAAAAGCTGTGCTTTGCTTTTACCTACGGCGAAAATACCGCCACCACCGCCACTCATACGTCTGTTCAAAAAGAAAAATAGTCCTATTATCAGTACAAACGGAAGTATATTGAGCAAGATGAAAGAGAGATAATTTTTACCCTCTTTGTATTGTATATCGCCGGTGTATATGCCACGTGCTTTGAGGTCGGCGAATTGTTTTTCCATCTCCGATATAGAGCCGAAACTCGATTTTACCTTTACGCTCTTTTGTCCTTTGTAGTCGATTTTTTTGTCGAAAATAGTTGCCGAACACAATGTATCAACTTCCGCTTCGATAAAGCCGGCAGTTTTGTCGATAGTTATTTTTTTTGTGCAATTGTCGTTTAGGACAATGTAAAACTTCGAGATAGGTATCTCTCGCGATACTTGTGTGTCTTCGTTTAGGAAATATGATGCAATAAAAAACAGAGCCACAGCCATATAAATCCAATAAAAATTGAATTTGGGCTTGAATGGTTTCTGTTGGTTGTTGCTCTGTTTATTGTTATTGTCTTGATTACTCATTATTTAATAAAATGTTACTTTTTATGGGTGCAAAGATAATAAATTTTTTAGAAAAAACATATTAACGATTTATGTGTAGATTACTATTTTCAATATATGTAAAACTATTGAAAAGACGAGTATATATAAGAATAATATAATTTAAATATGCACATATATATAACAACAATAGACCAATACAGATAATTGCATCGGTCTATTATTGTGTCAAATATTTCGTTTATCTACTTTACAATGATTTTTTCTACTGTATTCCCTGCTTTTATTACATATATACCTTTTGTTAAATTAACGGTCATCTCTTTATTGCTTACAACAATATCTTTTACCAATCTTCCATCCGCAGTATAAATAGTTACTTTTATTCTATTATCATACTTAGTGTTTTTGATATACAAGGTACTATTTTCACTCCACATAATCAATCCTTTGTCTGCAATAGTAGGTGTAGCATCTGTCCCTATGGGTGTTATCAGTACCTCTGTTGTAATTTTTTCGCCATTCAATTCCAGACATTTTGTAGAATTATTAAATATTGCTCCTTGCGGTTGCCGAACAACACTTCCAATAAGCATAAAAGAAGAGAGGTCGCACACTGAACCTTTCGTTCCCAAAGATTTTACAGTAGCTTTTTCGATAGTAAGACTTTCGTTTTTTGACCCGTCATAACCGGAAATTCCCCACTTACCTTTTGATTCTACAATACATTCTTCGCCACCAATTCGTAAAGTAGCATTATCATTTATATATATACCGGCATGGTCATTACTTGTTACAATAAGGTTGCCTTTGCCGGTAATGGTCGTGTTTTTATAGACAGAGATTCCGCTTGCATTTTCGGATATTGCCGAAATAATATTATTGCCGACCAAATTAATGGTTAATCCGTCAATATTTTCATTGAAAACCCCTCTTGTTACTGTTGCTTCAATGGTAGCATTATCAAGAGTTAAAGTTTTAGTATCATGGTTATAGCTCAATGCCCCTCTAATACCTTCTCCCTTGATATTAGAAGCATTTGTGGATGTTACTTGTACTTCGGCTATTTTAAGCCCATATACGATAGTGGTAATACCGGGGGCTATTACTACTTGCGATTTCACGGTTTGTCCGGATTCAACTACCGCATGTTTGGAAGAGTCAAAAATAGCATTAGCCGGCTCTACTATTGCACAGTTGTCCAATGTAAGTGTTGCTAATGATATTATTGATCCGAATCTTTCGCCGGTAGCTTTTACAGATGCATTATTTACTATCAATGTTTCTCCACTTGTACCATTCCATCCTGTAATTCCCCATTTACCGCTTGCTTCTACAGAACATTCGGAAATAGTTAATGTAACCTTTTTGATAAGGATACCCATATCATTCGAACTTGTTAAATTAATATAACCTGTTCCTCTGATTACAGAATTGGCTTCTAAAGCAATACAAGCATACGCCGGAGAATTTATTGTATTATTGCCAATCAGTTCGATATTCAATCCATCTATCTCCGCATTATTAATACCATAATGATTGGGACTATTAATACTGGCGTTGTTTAAGGTCAAGGTTTTAGTTTGTTCGTTATAACTTACACTTCCACTTATACCTTCTCCGGTAATGTTTGCTGCATTATTTGAAGTTACACGCACACCGGCTACAAACAAATTATAATCTATTTGTGCATACGACGCACAATACAAGGTTGCCATACAGGCAATAAAAAAAGTAAAAATTTTTCTATTCATAAAAATTAAAATTTTTGTGTGGGAAATACCCACTTGTTTATAAATATTTTATAGACTAAAATTTTGGTAGAGCTACAAAAATTATGATGTAATAAAAAGAGAACCATTGCCAAGTACTCTCAATAAAAGTTAAACTTTGGCTTAAATAGCTTATGTTGATTGTTGTTTGACATATTTTAAATGTCGTTGCTTGTTCATTATTTATTGATAATGTTTTTTGACAGGTACAAAGGTAATAATTTTTTTTTGAAAAATATATCCCCAAGCAATAAGTATTTTATATACAAAGTTTTAGTGGTACTGCACAGTCTAAATATTTTATCGAACAATGTAATAACACTTCTTGTTTAGCTGTTTTTTGCTTTACCGAAATACCTTCATCAAGACTTTCCTGTCAATATCCGCTTAATGGAATTGAGTTTGTTCAGAGCATCTATTGGGGAGAGGTTGTTGATGTCGAGTTTCAGTATTTCGTCGCGTATTTCGGCAAGCATGGGGTCGTTGAGTTCAAAGAGTGTCATCTGTATGCCGTCGCGTTTAGATGCGTTTTTGAGCGATTTGCTTACCTTTTGCGACTGCGTTTGAGAGGATTCGAGTTGTAGCAATATCTCATCGGCACGTTTGATGACCGAAGGTGGCATACCTGCTATTTTTGCCACGTGAATACCGAAACTATGTTCCGAGCCACCCTTTACCAGTTTGCGGACAAAAAGTATCTTACCATCGACCTCTACAACCGATACATTGTAGTTTTTGATACGTTTGTATGAACGTTCCATCTCATTTAGTTCGTGATAGTGTGTTGCAAACAGTGTCTTGGCTCTGTTTTTGGAGTTTTCGTGGATATACTCCACTATTGCCCATGCTATGGAGATACCGTCATAGGTAGAAGTGCCTCTGCCAAGTTCGTCGAAAAGTATTAGGCTACGGTCCGATATATTGTTCAGTATGCTCGATGCTTCGTTCATCTCCACCATAAACGTACTTTCGCCGGAGGCAATATTGTCAGATGCTCCTACACGTGTAAATATCTTATCGACAATGCCTATCGATGCACTCTCGGCAGGCACATAGCACCCTATTTGAGCCAAAAGCACGATGAGGGCAGTTTGTCGGAGTAGAGCCGATTTACCTGCCATATTGGGTCCTGTGATTATAACTATCTGTTGTTTTTCGTCGTCGAGATAGATGTCGTTTGGTATGTATGCCTGTCCAATAGGCAGATTTTTCTCTATCACAGGATGCCGCCCCTGTTTTATATCAATTACCTTGCTGTCGTTTACTATCGGGCAGTTGTAGCGGTTGTCTTGTGATATTTTGGTAAAACTCAGCAGGCAGTCGATTTGAGCCAATATGTTACAATTGAGCTGTATGGCATTGATAAAAGCACCTACGCTCTGTACAAGTTCGTCGAAAATACGTTGTTCGAGTGTAAGTATTTTTTCCTCTGCTCCGAGAATTTTACTTTCGTACTCTTTTAGTTCTTCGGTGATATAGCGTTCTGCCGATGTGAGCGTCTGTTTTCTTATCCACGTGTTTGGGACCTTGTTTTTGTGTGTATTGGTAACCTCTATATAGTAGCCGAATACTTGATTGTAATTGATTTTGAGCGAGGGAATATCGGTGTTTTTCGATTCTCGTTCCACTATCTGTTGTAGGTAACTTTTGCCGGAAGACGATATTGTACGCAATTCGTCGAGTTCGGCATTTATTCCTTTGGCTATTACTCCGCCTTTGCTTAGAGTTGCGGGCGGACATTCTACAAGTTCTTTTTTTATCTTTTTTGTCAATGTTCGACATTCATTAAGTTGTTCTCCAAATGAGGTCAGACTCCAATTGTCTTCTGCCTCTTTACAAAGTGTTTTTATCGGCTCTATGGCTTGTAGTGCCGTCATTAGCTGCCACATCTCGCGAGGATTGATTCTACCTACCGCCACTTTCGATACTATTCGTTCGAGGTCGCCGATTTTTTCGAGATTTTCTTCTATTGCAGCACGTGTGTCGGGGTGTCGGTAAAAATATGTAACTGTCTGCAAGCGGTCGTTTATGGGCTTTACCTCTTTTAGCGGGAATGTGAGCCAACGACGTAAAAGTCGGCTACCCATTGGGGTACGGTTGCGGTCTAATACGGAAAAGAGAGTATTGCCACTATCGTTTGGTGAGGTTAGGAGTTCGAGATTGCGAATGGTAAATTTGTCGAGCCACACATATTGGTTGCCCTCGATACGCGATATTTTGGTTATGTGCGAAATACGGTGATGTTCTGTCTGGTCGAGGTAGTAGAGTATTGCCCCTGCGGCTATGATACCATTGGTAAGTTCATCTACCCCGAAACCTTTGAACGAATTTACCTCAAACTGTTTGAAGAGTCTATCTTGCGCCGCCTCTATGGTATAAACCCAATCGTCTTGCTCGAATTTGGCTATCTTGGCGGTAAAATTCTCTTCAAACACCTTTCGGTTTGTTCGCTCGTAGAGTACCTCTTTGGGGGCAAATGAGTTGAACAGTTTCTCGACATACTCCAAACTGCCTTGGCTAAGATAAAATTCGCCGGTGGAGATATCCAAAAACGATATACCTGCCATATTTTTTGCGAAATGTATGGCACACAGGAAGTTGTTTTCGTTGACAGACAGCACATTGTCGTTGGTCGATACGCCGGGCGTAACAAGTTCGGTAACACCACGTTTGACTATTGTTTTTGTCGTTTTGGGGTCTTCGAGTTGGTCGCATACGGCTACGCGTAAGCCTGCCCTTACAAGTTTAGGCAGATATGTGTCGAGGGCGTGGTGCGGGAAACCCGCAAGTTCTACGTGTGAGGCAGCTCCGTTTTGTCGCTTGGTAAGGGTTATCCCCAATATCCCTGCCGCTTTTATGGCATCGTCCGCAAAGGTTTCGTAAAAATCGCCGACACGAAAAAGCAAAATAGCATCGGGGTATTGAGCCTTAATGGAATTATATTGCTTCATCAACGGTGTCTCGGCGTGTTTGCTCATCTGATATGTATAGATTTTGTTATTACTATTAATATTATTTGTATTAAAAACGACAAATTTAAAAAAACATAAAATGCTTTTTTAAATTATCGTATTACACAATTATTTTAGAAATAATTGCTTTTAAAGATTCTTAGTGCTATATTGCAAACTATTAATAATCTTGTGTCTCCTCGTGAATATCTTTGGTTATGACAACCTGTGATATTACTTTGGCTCCGTCGTCTTCCACAAAACTTAAATCTCTATTAAAAATAGCGTTGGCAGGCTGCACTATTTTACAACCGCCCTCCAATACCAACGCACTCAAATTGGTAATAGAGCCGTAAGGACTGCCTGTAGCTTTTAATGTAGCGTCGGTTACAATGAGTTTTTCGCCGTAGGTGCCGTCAAAACCTGAAATGCCCGTTCTGCCTTTGAGTTCGACCGTACCACCGCTAATAGTAAGAGTAGTATTGGGTTGTATATATATACCGCTATGATAATCGCTTGTTACTTTCAGAGAGCCTTCGCCTGTGATGGTAGTATTGGTGTTCAAGATAATACCCGACACACCCAATACATTGATTGTGTTATTCCCAACCAAATTGATAATAAGGTCTTCTACTCCCGTATTGCTTATGGCATTAACTCCTCTTACCGTATTAATAGTTACATTGTCGAGAGTAAGCGTTTTGGTTTTGGGATTATAGCTTATTTTCCCTTTAATACCTCTTCCTCTTATACTTGAGATATTAGATGAACTTACTTGCATTCCGGCTACATAAATTTCGTAATATGTCAGCGAAGATGCTTGTATGGTTACATTGTTTAAGGTTAAAAATGTAATTGTTATAAGTAAAAAGGTATATGTTCTTTTCATTTTTATAAAGAGTTTAGTTAAACAATTATTTAGTAAATAATATTTACCAAAAGCAAAATTACTGTTTTTTTCTTTTAAAACAATATTTTTGTTACAATTATTAACAAAAAATATCCAAATTGTCTAAACCATACTTATCTGGTAAAAATGAATTTTATAGATATGCCGGCGTTGATATTTGTCATTGGATATGAGGTGCTTAAAAGCGGTGCATTCGATGTATAGTCGAAAAACATACGGAAATTAAGTCTCGATGAAAATATATACTCGGCCATAGCCTTTATAGTTAATAGTTTATTACCCGCAGTAGCTTGCGGAGGTTCGACAGAGTCTATTTTACGCAAAATAGTTGCCATATCCTTTAAAGCAAAGTCTATTCTGGTAATAAGATTGTTCTGTACTTTCTTAACCTTGCTGCTTTTTAGCTTTATAAGCAAGTCGAAATCTTTGATTACATAACCCAATCCAATTTGAAACTCGTTGGAGTATATCTCTCCTATCTGCAACGAAGTGGTATTTAGAGCCAGTGTTCGCGAGCGATTGTATCGCAGTGTGGTAGTAAGCGAATTTTTGAATGCAATATCTACTCCCAAAAATGGTGCAAAATTTTCGGTAATAGTAACCGCAGCAATATCATATCCCGATGAAGGTACCGGCAACCCTGTGCTTATATCTTTTATAAACCCAAACCCTTGGTCGTTGGCAACAAAGTTTGCAAACGATGTATATGAGTTGATGCTATACATATTCTGATAAGAGTGATTGAGAGTTACTTTCTGCAAATTCTTTTCGATAAAAGGTATTCGTGTAAGTCCGTCGTACGATATAGTCCAGTTGGGTAATAAGTCCCAAAGAGCGGGGATAATACTACTCACTCCCGAAAGTGGACGGTTGGAGTAAGCTGCCAAGAATGCAGGTATCATTGCATCTATACTTGTAGGCTTAACTGCTCCATTGGCAGGGTCAAACAACTGTCCTCCAAGTGTGGTTTCGCTGATAAACCCGCTGTTCGGATAGAATGTGTTCTCATATCTTCGATTAATATTATTGGCAACAGTATTTCTATATGTATTGAACAACTCGAAAGAGCGTTCGTTGCCCCCAATGGCCGATTTTGTCCAAAATGCCGTACCAATAGATATATAAGTCATCTGATAATTTCCGTTGAACTGCGTATGTTTGTTTGGTAAGAAAACCGAGTTCATATTGGAGTACATTCGCCTTGCATTAAGATTGATTTTAAAACCCGATATAGGTTCTACCAAGGCTTTCATATCCAGATTGGACGTAAAGTTGATATTTGCAGGTGTTATAATGGAGTCGTTGAATATCAGCCAGTTGTTGCTGATTGATTTGTCCAAGAAGCTATATCCGGGCATACCGAAAGCAAAGTCAAGACCCGGAGCCATTATGCCATTGTTGGTGCGTTGTCCAAAAAGTTTCGGTTCCATATCGAAGCCGGACAGAGATATACCGGTCTGTTCCTGATATGTAACTTGTACCGAACGTACCATCATAAGAAGTCGAGAGGTGAAATCAACAATATCTTTTCCGTCGATTTTTTTCAAAGAGTTGGGATCTACCGTGCTAATGACGAAATTGATGCTGTCTCTGACATTAGAAAATACTGCAATCGTATTTTTATCTTTTACAACGAATTTCGGTTTTAGCCGTCTTCCATTGCTCATTATAGCATCTACTTGCAGAGCATCTGTATTGAGTCCGTGTTTTATCTCTACGGTATCGGCATTTACCAATATAGTCTGATTGATAGATTTTTGTTTAAATGCAACCCCTTTGTTACGAGACGAAAACTTCTGATTTACTCCTCTCAGATATTTCGATTTGTTATAGAGGGTTTCCATCTTCAACGCTCCGTTTACACTCCATTGAGTGCTGTTTGTTATATTATTGCCCAGATACAGATTTATTTTGTTTTGAGGTCCTACATTCCAGTTGTATTGAGCATTATAAGCTGCATCGAGTTCGACCCAATCGAGGAAAATAACTCTATCGAACGGTACATTATATGTCGCATTGAAACTTTGCTGATAAGTAAGAGGTGTACCGAGGTGCCTTAAAGACATAAGTACGGTGTCTTTCCAGTTTTCGTATTCGTCAGGGAAAAATCTTCTGTTTACCGGCGAGTACATTGTCTCTTGTATTCGCGAGTTGGTCGCCGCTTGGAAGTTTAATTTTAGATTTTTGATAATCTCCCAGTCGAGTACAAAATTTCTGCCCCATGTAAAGTTTTTGCTCGAAGACAACAACGGATTGTAAGGGTCGTATTTGTTAATCATCATAGAACCGTCCAAATTTCTCATCTGTGTCTCCGAATAGATACGCGATACATTCACAGACATTCCCAAACGAGAGGGCGAGAAGTTGATCCCAAACTCTTTGATGAGCCTCCATATCGGCTGTTGGAAAGCTTTAACGTTTTTAAACGGCTCCCAAGTCTGTGGTTGGGTATTAAAATCGTAGTTTAACGAACCTTGATGAGAAATAGTTGCGTTACGTTCTATTTCGGGATTTAGTGTCGAAGATTTTTGATAAGCATAATTTGCCGAAATATTGGCTGGGTCGTACAGTTGAGGACGTTTGCTACGGATATCGACCCTTACACCTGTAACATTGAAACTCTCTGTTACCGTCTGAGTCTGCGACAAACTTAGAACAGAATCTTTCTCTTCTTGTCGGATATATGTGTCGAGTGCCTCTTTCAGACGTAAGTCGCCGTCTAACGGACTATATTTGGGTTTGGAGTTTTCGACCGCATACGAGTAGTAAACAGGCAGATTTACTTTTGTCTTTTCGGGGAACAATTTGCCCAACTGTACGGAGGTAGCCATATTAAACTGATAGTAATCGTCTATTCGACGTTGAGTGATATTCTGTTCTACCCCGCCAAATCCTGATGTTTCGTATCTGCCGGACAGATTCACATTTGCAAAATCCGACAAGTTTACAACCAAATTACCTGTTGCTGCAATGCCCCCGTCTTCGTCGAAATCGGTAAGGCGAAGTTCGTTAACCCACACCTCCGCACTGCGGTTGGCTCCCGACGCTTTGTTTCTAACACCTATCATCATCATCTCTATTTCGCCCAAATTGGGATTACCCTTTATCGTAACGATATGGTGTTGATTGCTCGGCGATGGGCGAGAGAATGGCTGTACCAAAGTAATATTCGGGTCTGTGTTTTTCGATTTGTTTCGCTCTTTTTTAATATCGGTAAATACAGATAGAGGGAAATCGAACATATTTTCGGGATACCATACGGTAGCTCTGTCGGCATCGGTATATGTCGAGTATCGTCCGGGAGGTGTCAGCTTCAATGGTATTTCGTATTCATAGTAGTTGTCTGCCAAATCGCTACCGACGCGTATGAATGCCGAAACTTCATAATCGTTTAGCTGTCCTATATCGTCTATCATCTTTTCGGCGTGGGTAAACATTTGTAAACGTCTGTATTGACGTAAGTCAAAGTTAATTTTTTTATAAACCGCTTTCGCATCGGCAGGAGCCAGATCGAATACTTTTATAACCATCGACTGTTCGTTTTGCTGACGAAGCTGCGGCTGTCCGGGGTCTGTCTGACGTGTTACTCCCGGAGGTAATACATAGTTAACAGGTTCTTTTGTAGAGTTTTCTTCTATATTGACACTTCCTACATTTATTGTGCCGTTCGATATAGGAGGAGTAGGGGAGTTGTAAAGAGGTAATGTGTATCTTCGCCAATCGCCTCTTACAAGCTCCATAGAGGCAAAACGTAGTGTTATATCCTGCGAGAAATTGGTCAAAAACAATCTCATAAACCTTATAGATTTGAAATCGCGAATATTACCCACTCGTTTCTGGAAGTCTTTTATAGGTATTTTATATTGATACCAAGTAACAGTCTCTTTGTTGCCATTAGGCAAATCAACCTCTACCTGACGCTTATCGACTATAAAGTTTTGCCCGATTTCCATATCTGTTCCTCTACGGAAAGATATTTTATATTGAAAATATTTTTCGTATTCGCTCAAAGTATTGTCTTGGTTGATGTCCTCTACATCCGGTAATGAAGATGCCGAGGTAGCATAAGCCTCGTTGTTGGCAGAGGCTTCGGCAGAATTACCTTCTGAGCCGTTGAAGCGTTTGTATCTTTCGAGTATGGATAGTTGAGCATTGTCATAATCGGAGCCTCGATAATGGTGATAATTGTCGCCCGAAGGGTCGTTTAACGGAGAAAATATATCGTTTTCCCATTGTGCTATAACCGATGCAGGCATAGTTGCCCTAAGTTGTTGAACATAGTTACTGTATGTTGTGAAACTTTTTTCGTCATTGTCTGTAAGTCCGTCGAAACCAATATCTTGTTTCTCTCTGGCACCTGCCTCGTTGGCAAAAGCAAGTACGGTACTTTGTTGGGTAGGCACTCTGCCCCAAATGGTCTGATGTGTCAGGTTGGCTTCGTTATTTAGAGGCAATCCGTTTTCGAACGATTTTTTACCGTCTTTCAGTACGTCTTCGGATATATCGCCGAGGTTTATATATAAATCTCCGCCTTGATGTTGTCCGAGCTTGTCGTTTACGAATGGGTCGAGCAACCAAAATTCTATATATTCGATATTAGCTTGTTCAAAATCCGAAACGTCAATTTTTCGCATCATACCACCCCAACGTTTATTCGGATTATTAAGTTTGCCCATAGCATCATAATCCAAGTCCAAATTGTAAGGACCTCTCTCCTGCGGATAAAAACTTATATTTAAAACAGGCAAAGTAGAGGCTCCCGTCATCAACGGTTCGCGGTTGGGGAATACCTCTCTTTCGCTTATCTCTCTGGTCAAGTGATTGGACAACATATCTTTATTGTCTCTCATGTGTAGAGGTGTCTGACTTGAATTTTTGTTAAATACGTAATTATCAATAGAATACCATGATAGCAAAGATCTGTTTTTACCATAATCTATATTATTGTTCAATTGCCCTTCGGGGAAAAGAGCTCCCGATGAGGCATCTGCCGGAGTAGAGGCAAGTACCCAATAATATGGATATTTTAGGTCTATAGAGGTTTCTGTGGTTTCAAAATCGTCTAAGTAAGCATATCCCGGATTATCTTTGATTTTTTTGTGGCCGGGTATCATCTGAGCAAATTCTCCTGTGAATTGAATAGATGAAGGTGCCGATACCTCTAATAGAGGCAATTTGTCGAGAGCTGTGGTAAGCCATTGAAAATCTTTTTTATAAGCTGTATTTAATCCCCATATTGTGTTTGCAATAGGTTCGGTTCCCATAGTAGTTTTGGTAACGATAGGCATCTCGGACAGGTGCATAATGGTACCACCGATAAGAAAGTCTTTGTTGAAGGCATATTCCAAATGTGTCCCCAAAAGAGTTTTGCGTTGTATCTGAAACAAATCTCTATTTTCCAACTGAACGTCGATAGGAGTATTTGATGATAAAAGTTGTTGGTTTAGAATAGTTACAACCCCCATAATATAGTCAACCGTATAATCTACGTTTTCCACCAAATCCACACCTCCGGCGCGTACCTTGACCGAACCTTTGGGTACATTCATAGCATTCAGATAAATCTCCGAATTGGAGGTGCCTTGAAACTCTCCCGAAAGTTTAAATTTATTTTTAGAAGCAAATTCGGTTGCCTCCACCAAAGTCATATCATATAGTTCTTGAAATACATACTTCTCTGCAATAGTACTGTTGCCTATCGACTTGGCAAGGTGGCTGCCGAACGGCTCTACCACCGGAAAAATCACTCTTCCCATCGACGGGAGTATTGTATAACCCTCTACAAAGTCGAATTTGCCATCGGGACGCGCATTTTTATATGTGTCCAATCGGTCGAGGTTCATCACGCTCAATAGAGTTTTATCCTTGATATTGCCTGCGTTAATATAATTCAGATAAACTCCGGTAGAATCATTTTTATAAAGAACATTGAGTTTAAAGTTATCCGCTTGGAAACTATTGGCACCCAGAGAATAGACGTTTTTCATCATCAAGTCCCACAATTTAGAACCACTAACGACAAGAGTAGATTTCAATAGCTTAACAATCAGAGCATCGGGAGCATTGATGCCGTCCGTAGAGAACTCTCCGACCTGATAAACTTTACCTCCATAAGTATATTCAAAGGCAACCGCCAAAACCTCATCGGCTTGTAACGACTGATGAAGCGATACAAAACCCAATGTGGAGTTTAGTGTATATTCAGACGGGTCGAGTTTGCGAGCCGACTCCACCTTTTCAAAATCTTCGCCCCCAACAATACCTGTGCCTGCATAAGGAGCACCGTTCATAATCTGTATAAATTGGTCTATATTACGAACATTTGGTATTGCCTTTATTTCGTTATAAAGAGAGTTTGACGTATTAAAAGGTACTTTATCGGTCGTTGTAGTTGTCCAATAGGTATTGTTTTTTTTATCAACTTCGCCTAAGTCGGTGAAAGCTATAATGTTACGAGCCTGTTCGAATTGAGCCCGTTTATTGGTAATCCATACCTCAACACGATTTATAGTTACTCCCGAAGTAATATATGGGAGTTGCTGCATATTTTTGTCGTATGTATCTCTAAAATATTGTGCAAGGAAGAAGTGACGATTAGCGTCATATTGGTCGATAGGAACATCGAATTGTATTCTCTGTACTCCGCCTTTGGTATTTACATTCTGAACCGACGAAGTCTGCTGAGAAGCCACAGCAGATACTTTCAACTTGCCAAACTGCATATCCGCCTTAATACCAAAAAGCGAACTCGCTCCCGGTATAAGTGCCGAATTGAGATTCATACTGACATTACCTACATCAATATTTTTTAACCAGTCGTCTTCTTTACCTTCGTAAGCAAGTTTTATATTTTGTCTGTCAAAATCGAAAGTAGATTCGGTATCGTAGTTCAAGCCGAATTTAATTCTATCGCCCACACTGGCTTGAACATTCATTTGTATCTTTTGATCGAAATCAAATTGAGTGGTTTTTCTTAGACGTTCAGACAACAGATAGTTTTGTACATTGTTGTGCAAAATACCAAACATAATCTCTGCCGAACCTGTCGTCCTTATCTGTACTCCTCCGGGACCAAATACTTTATCGGCGGCTCCCAGAGAGAATTTCATATCGGTTAGGTTAAATTTATCATCATAGCTTTGTAAAGCCTCATTATTCTTTTGTTTCCAATAATTGGTCATATCTCGTTTCAACGAATATTTTCTATATTCGTCGCCCGACATTACAAAAGGAGTAGCTACCTCCATATCTCCTATTTTTGTACGCATAATATAATTACCCGTTGCCTCGTCGTACTCTATTGTGGTACTGGTGTTTTCGGGATTTTTCAAATCATAAGGGTACGATTTGTCGAGGTCTTGGTAGTCTCTTATTTCCATAGGATTAGCCAAATCCGTAGTATCCGTATTGATAGCGACAGATTCGTTTTCCGGAGGATTGCTGTTGTGTGTGTCAATATCAACAATAGATGCATTATTACTTGCCAACATCAAATTTTCGGGTAGCATCACACTTCCGACAATAGCGATTAACCCGCTAATCCATAGGATATTTACTATTTTAGATAATAATTTCAATTTTATATAAAATTTTAATCGTTAGTAATTATATTATTTTTATTCAAAGTTTGTGTTTTAATATTTTAATACACAGGTATTTGTGTGTTTTTTTATAACAATTTTAAAGCCTGTTTGATGATTTGCTCTATTTTTAATTGTGGATTTATCTCTATTATTTTTCTGACTGCTTTTTGTGCAGGTACTTGTGCAAAGCCAAGCATTACCAAAGCGGCTACCGCCTCGTCAGACAATATATTGTCTGCAATAGGTACGTTTTTCGATGATATTTCTACTTTGGCAACTTTATCTTTGAGGTCAACAATGATACGTTCGGCTGTTTTGGCTCCAATGCCTTTCACTCCCTTCAATAGACTCACATTGCCCGTTAATATTGCATTTTGCAACTCGTTAGGAGCTAACGACGACAAAATTACTCTTGCCGTATTGGCTCCAACTCCGGATACGGATATGAGCAACAAAAACAGGTCTCGCTCCTCTTTATTCAAAAAGCCGAATAGTGTGTGTGCATCTTCTCTAATAGCTTCATAAACATAGAGTTTTGTGTTGGTTTTGCCATTGAGTTCGGAGTAGGTGCCCAAAGATATATTCAATAGATAACCGATATTGGCAGCCTCTACCACAATATGAGCAGGCGATAATTCTACTATTTCCCCCTTTATATAATCAATCATCTAATGCAATTTTTTTGATTAAACTATTATAGTTTTTAGGTCAATTAAACTACAAACGTTTTTTATGTAAATTTATTGTTTAAAAAAATAGATTTAACTATTTTTGGCAAATTAAAAATTAAACGTAAGCCCCAAAGTAGCTGTTATATTTTTCCCCTGATAAAAAAGAGGCGAAAATTTATTAAGATTTTGTTCGGCGGTCAGGCAATTTTCTCCTAACACTTTGCCTGTATTACTGCTCAAATCATATCCTTTCGAATGGTTGTACTGTATATCAATATGAGCGTAAATATTGTTAAACATCTCATACAGAGCTTTAAACGTGATGGTGGAATTGCTGAAAACCTTTTGATTGTAGGCTTTTTGAGAAATAATATTTCTTATATTGGTTCTTACAAAATTGTAATCGTTGTACTTATAAATTTGATTATAAGATAGTTTTAAGTCAAGTCCGCGTATAGGCATATATTTTACGGATAGATACAAATCCATTGAGTTGTCGCCCAGATAGTGTCCGAGCCCAACCGAATTGCTCTCCCATGTGAGAGCATTTATAGAGTGTTTGTAGGTAATGATATTGGTACGGGTAAGTTCGGCGGTGAAAGCCAAATTTTGTACGGGGAAATTAGTGAGGTTAGCTCCTAATTTGTACGAAATAGGGTTTTTTTCTTTCGAACTTGGCAAAAATCTTTTGAAACTTACCTCGTCTATAAATACAGACCAATATAGATGCAGATGTTTTATATTGCGTGACGAAAAGTTGAAAAACAACTGAGAGTTTTGATTTTCGATAGCCAAACCGCGAGTAGCTACCTTGTCGAAGGCTTTATAAAATGCTATCGGAATAAGATAAAGCGGATTAATGCTCTGCTCGGCATAAATAATTGAATTACCGATAGATAAATCTAATTTTGGAATAGGACGAAAGGTCATCATATTGGCTGCAATATACTTGTTTTGCATCCTGTAATGGCGTTGAGTACCCTCTATATAATAGTTGGCACTGTCTGTAACATTACTAACAAGCCAGCCGTGTATATAGTTCAGTTCGAACCATTTACTTGGTTTTATGTTGAGAGTAATCATCGGGAAAGACGGTACTCTGCCCGACAAAATATTGGACCCGTTGAAATTATCTCCCCATACCACATTATCCTTTATTAAGCCCAAACTTCCCCAAGAGGTATAGAAATTTATACCGCCTCGAACCTCCGCAAAATCGCCACCGTAACGATTATTAAGGTCGTATTGATATCCGAAATGGTTATACAGAAAATCTATCTCATAACCGAAAGGATGTGTACGGTCTTCGCCCAACAATGTTTTAGACGGATATAGTAATGCTCCCAACTGCTTGTTGGCAAAAACTTTACTGCTAAGCCTTCCACCGTCGAAACGCATTTCTCTCATACTTCCCCAAATACTTATGCAGCCGGCTATATCTGCTTGAATCTCTGCTCCCCAACGTTGCTCGGTAACAAGTCCTTTTTGGTTCATAACCAAATCCATACCAAGTATAGGTGTAATTCTTGCCTTAAAAAGCTTATCTCTGTAATGAAATGCCGGAGGCAAAAGTGCAAGAGAGAAGTTTTTGTTGTTTGTCAAATTCAATATTGGCTCGGGCAGAGTATCAAGCTCCAAAGCATAATCTTGTTTGAAAAATTTTATCTCGGACAGTTGCCTTTTGTTTAGTCGGTCGCTTTGGATTTCTGCCTCTTTTAGTTTTTGAGCAATAAAGTTACGCGAATATGGCTTAATCGCCGAATTTACCTCTATCACTCCTTCATTAGCCAATTCATCTATAAATTCATAAATTCTTGTATATGATATATTCTGCGGAATATTTTGACCGAGCATGTTGATGGACGATAATAATGCAGTGAATATCAAAAATATAGCTTTTTTCATAAAGTGTTGATTTACAAATTTTATTAATTTGCAAAGATAACATTTTTTAATAGATAATACTTTCTTTTTTCAATATAGATGATTATGTGGTAGATGTAAAATGCAGATACAAAAAAGTCGTTGGTGTTGTTACACAACGACTTCTCTTAATATTATTTTTATTTCGTGATCCGGAAGGGATTCGAACCCCTGACCCACAGCTTAGAAGGCTGTTGCTCTATCCAGCTGAGCTACCGGACCCCAAACTTCTAATATTTAAAAACGTGGGCAAAGGTAATACTTTTTTGCAATCTATACAAATAATTTTTTTCATTCTACAAAAATATTCATAGTTCACACAATAAAGCCATATTTCGGATATCGTTTTAGTGACGGGTTCATAAGAGACAAAATCGATGTCGTTTTTTAGAGAATTATCTATTACCCATCAATCTATCGGAGTCATAATTCCGTTTTTTAACTCTTAGGTCGATATGTAATTAAAATTGTAAATGTTCTAAATGTCATATTCACAGATAGTAATTTTCTACAATAAACACACAAACGACAATTGTGTGAAAATATTTTGCTCAAAAATTTGGCGTTGTCAATAAAATATAGTAATTTTGCAATCCAATATCGCGGAGTAGAGCAGTGGTAGCTTGTCAGGCTCATAACCTGAAGGTCGTAGGTTCGAATCCTGCCTCCGCTACAATACCCAACAGAGGTGTTAATGACACAGTTTTTATAACTGTGTCATTTTTTTGTCATACCTTTGGACTTCCGACTCTTAGATGAGTGTAAAAAAATGGGATAATACGTTTGTTACGCATATCCCATTCTCCAAAATAAATTTTGGTTGTTGATATGTTTATTTCTTTATAACTCTGCCGGTATTTATACCTTTGTTGGTATGTACTTGTACCAAATATACTCCTGCTGCAAGGTTGGCAATGTTTATCTCTTTGGCGTTGAGAGCGTATGCTACGCGAGTACCGAGCATATTATATACTTCTATTTTATCTATATTCGAATCGCTTTGTATGTAGAGTGTCTCTATTACCGGATTTGGATATGAAATAAAGCTGTTTACAGGGTCTGTCGATACTTCATTGAGATTTGTTTCTACATCAGTGAGGTATCTGAGTACTGTAAATTTGGTACCCGAAGCGTTTATGGAAGTTGCTCCTACTACCAATTTACCGTTGGGTTGGAATGCAAGAGCCAACGGAGAGTCTGAGTTTCCCTTTATATCTGTACTAACCACACCATCGGTTCCAAACGAAGTGTTGGGAGTGCCGTTTGGTTTAAGGCTTACCAATCCGATATCTCCTAATATATTCCCTTTTAAAACTCTAATAGATGCGTATATATTGCCTGTGGAATGCACGGCTAAGTCTGTAACATAATTTTCTCCATCTTTTTCGATTTTATGTGAAAAAATGCCATTGGTAGCAAAATCGTTATAATATGAACCGTCTTCGTTCAATTCTGCAATAAACAGGCTGTATTGCAAATATGGGTTGTTGGCTACCCATGAATGACCGCCGATTAGTATTTTGCCATTTTCTAAGGTTTTCACGGCTGTAATGAAGTCGGGTCCTGTGCCTATTTTGAATTTTGCTAAACCGTTAGTGCCAAAAGTATTATCTAATGTACCATTGGGGTTGAGACGAGCTACTAATCCTTTGTAAGTTGGTTGTTCGGAATAGAAACCTACGAGTATGATTTTGCCGTCTGCTTGGATGTCAATGCTTTTTGCAAAAGAGTTGTTAACACTGTTTTCAACCTCTATGGCAGCATATCCGGATGTACCGAATGTGTTGTCGGGTGTGCCGTCTGCATTGAAACGGAAGGCTGTCAGATTGTCGTTGTAATATCCGCCGAGTAGTATTTTACCGTCGGGTTGAAGTACCATTTTTTCTGCCAGTGCCACAACATCATAGTTGGTCACTACAACGCCGTTAGTGCCGAAAGAGGTATCTAATGACCCATTGGAATTTAGTTTGAGAAGAAGTATCCTAGATACAAAGGTTTGGCTGTCCAAAACATAACCGCTAACTATGATTTTGCCATCTGACAAAACTACCGCGTCCATAGCAAAGTTGCCGTACAACTCTGTAGGGACTATTACCGCTTGTCCCGATTTACCGAAAGAGTCGTCGGGCGAACCGTCGGGATTGTAGCGTACGAGGGCTACGTGTTTGCGAGTCCCCACTTGGGTCGAACCCAAAGCAATAATCTTGCCATCAGGTTGAACAACAATATTTTGTATTGCGTCAACCAAAAAATCGGCATCGCCGATAGCTGTTTCTGCGATTCCTCCTGTACCGAAAGATGGGTCTAATGTTCCGGCATTTTGTGCTATCGAGCCATTCCACAATGTTGCTATCATAGCAACCAAACAAAAAATAAATGTTTTTTTCATAAAAAAAAATAGAATTTTTTATGCGGATTACTCCGCGGTTTAACAAAATAAAAATACAGTCCTGCAAAGTTAATATAAATTGTATAAAAATTCATATTTTTCTTTAAAAATAATCGTTGTTTTTTTACCGTATCAAACAGAGTAAATAATGCCTCCGAGTTAGGCATTTTGTCGGATAATAATTGATTGTTTTGGGTGATTGTTTGTATGTTTTTCGTCAAAAAAAATAAAATAAAAGGGCTGAGTCTATTTTAGATTCAGACCTTTATTTACAAAAAAAACTTTTATCAGACACGGATAATTTCAAATTATCAATATCAACGTACCTGCCAATATCAGCAATGCTCCTGCTATTACCTTTATCGACATTGGTTCGTGTAGAAAAACAAACGACATTATCAACACAAAGAATATGCTTAATTTGTCTATTGGAGCCACACGCGAGACATCGCCCGTCTCCAACGCCTTGAAGTAGAATATCCACGAAAGTCCTGTTGCTACACCCGAAAGTATAAGAAATACCCAATTGGCTTTTGTAATCTCTCTTACACCTCTCAACTCTCCTCCTACAATCACTATGCCCCACGCCATTATAAGCACTATCGCGGTGCGGATGGCCGTGGCAATGTTGCCGCTTATGTCCTTTACCCCCACTTTTGCCAATATAGCAGTAAGTGAGGCAAAAAAAGCCGAAAGTAACGCGTAATATTTCCACATAGTATATTTGTGTGTCAGGTGTTAGTAGGCGATTTCCCCAAAAAACTCCACGGCACTACTTTGAGCCATAGCGTTGGGGTTTATACCGGGTTCGCCTTCGGGAATAGGCGATTGTATTCGCTCGAAATATTTTATCCACGTAAAATCGAATTCCCCTTCTCTGTTTTTGAAAGTCATAACATTCGGCTCGAAAGCATCGGTCTGTCCCGCCTCCACAAACATACGGTACACAAGTTCCGAACAGTAGAAAGCCGAATCGTTCCAGTCGAAACGGTAGTCGTAAGGCTTGTTGAGCTGACTGAGTCCAAAGGTCTTGAATCGCTCCAAGTCGTACCGATACTCCTCTTTGAGCCTACCTGCAACCACACGTACTATCTCGCCTTTTGCAGCCATTCCGAAAGCATCGAGCGGACACAACCGCACTCCATTGCCATGAACGGCTTCGAGTACCATCCAACGGTCGCCCTCTTTTACGACCACACCCACATGCGAGAAACGATATTGACCTGTGGTATCGGTTACATCACTGATAGCATCGGATAGAGCGTTGTTGAGCGTCTCTTTAAAGAGAAGGTCGCCTTCTTTGAGCTCGTAATTGGGTGTTGTATTACAGCTACATATAGCTAATATAAACAAAATAACGACGTACTGCATTTTTATTTACAATAAGAGTATTGATACGTTTTTTAAATCCCTTCCACTGTCGATTTTTGTAGCCAACCTATACGTCTGTCGGCTATTTCTACCTTGTCCCAGTTATCTTTGGAGTCGATTACCCTTACCTTTGTGCCTTCGTGCAGTACAAATAGCTCTTTGCCTGTGAGCGTCGGCGAGGCTTTGACCGAAGTAGAGCCTGCTGTTACTATGGCATAAGGATTGTTGTTTAGATATTGACGTTCGTGAAATGTATATATGAAAGATATAATTGCAAGAACCAATGCTACTATACTTATATAGAAAGATATTTTGCGAATGGATAATATGCTGGAAAATAGAAATATAAATCCTAAAATAAGAGATAATACAAACAGACCGATGCAGATATATGCCCATTGATTGGTATTAAAAATTTTCCCCACACTCTCGAACCAATCGACAAGAAAGAAAGAGTGATAGCCTGCGATTTTATCGGTAGTCATAGTGTTTGCAAATTCGAGACTACGACGAATATCGCTATCGTATGGCGAAAGTACCAAAGCTCGTTCGTAAAAGAGTATAGCTTGTCCCAAATTGTTCAACTTAAACTGTGTATTGGCATAGTTGTAATACAAATCTGCCGATTCGCCCTGTTTCATTAGTGTTTCGTATATTTGGGCAGCTTGTTGGTAGTTTTTGTCGGCATAAAATTTTTCTGCTTCTCCTTCGAGTTTATTTTGGGCTACAAGTGAAAAACTTAGGAGTAAAAAGCTAATTATCAGTAAATTATGTTTTGCCATTATGTTTTTTTTATAGTTCTTATTACGATTACCTTTTTATTGAATTTTCTATTTTTCCAATAATATTTACGGCTGTATTATATATGTTGTCCATAGCCGAATGTGTATCGGAACTGTATGCGTAACGCTCAAATTCACAATTTGTTAGTAGTGTTATAGTATCTGCCGATATATCCTGAGGCACATTTTTCTTTTCAAGTCCCTCTTTTGCATTTTCTTTGTTAAGCGAAGATAACGGAATATTGAGTTTGTCCGATAGATAGAGCCATATAGCAGCCAGCATTTCGTCATAAAACTGCTCTTTTTGATTTGCTTTGAGGTGTCGGCTAGCGGCTTTCAATCGTTTGGTGGCTTCTTTGTTAGCCTTTTTGTTGCGGACAAGGGCAATATTGGCATTCTCTTTTGCCTTTTTGTTGAAAATAATACCCAGTAACACAGCTATAAATAATGGAATAATCAAACACAGCCAAAAAGTTAGTGTGCCGGCAAAAACTTCTGTTTTGGGTCTTATTCTTAGATTTCCTGTTTTGATATATTGGATATCAGACGATAATTGTTTTACTTGCTCTTGGTCTTTGCCGCTATAAACCGTTGTCGGCGAAGAGTCTGCCGCTCCTTTGACTACGTTTATATTGTAGCGTTCGGTCGTCAGAGTCTTATACGAGTTGCTTGTGAGGTCGAAGTATGTAAGTGTTACGGGCGGTATCTCGAATGTGCCGTTATGACGAGGTATTACTATATATTCAATGCTTTTGCTACCCGAAAAACCCGTTTGATTGACAGAAAATTTATTATCTACCTTAGGGTCATATTGTTCGAAATCTGTGGGAAACTCTATTTTAGGTGTTTTTATCATTTTCAGATTTCCCGTACCTGTTATGTTCAATTTTAATGTAATCGAATTGTTAACTGCTATATCTGTGGCTGATATAGACGAAGTCATCGACAGAGAGCCGACCGCTCCGCTGAAATCGTTGGGTTTGGGTTCGGGCAAAGATGTAACGTTTATTGTTGTTGTGCCTGTGGACAACTGTTTCTTTACATCTTGGTAAGTATCAAAAGAGTTGAAAAAAGAGCGAGGGTCTCTTATCGTTTGTCTCAATCGTATGATAGCTGTACCGGTCATTGCTCCAATGGTAATTTTCCCGTTGCGTTGTGGCGAGACAAGCATCTGACGGAGTATCGAAGTGTAATAGTTTTGTCCGTTGTAGTTCTCTATATCCTGTGGTTTGGTTACTTCTATATTATGTGTTAGAAGACCGTCGAAGTCGGGCATTTTAATATCGGCGATATTAACCAATTCGACCTTGTAATATACCTTGTAGGTAAGTAGTACCATCTCTTGCTCCTTGACGGTAGTTTTCGATAAAATAGGGCGGATAAAAATATCTTCTGCTCCTATTTGTGCTGCCGAAGCAATATTATTTTGGCGATTTTGATTGCCTTGCGACTGTTGTTTGGAGTCGGGCGGTAATACTTTGATACTTACGGAGTTGGATTTTATTTGTTTGCCATCTACTGTGATTGAGGCAGGGGCTATCGAGAAGTTACCTGCCTTCTTTGCCGAAAGTACGTAGGTGTATGTGGTTGATACTGTTTGCGATGATTTGCCATTTATAAACGTGTAGTTGGTCGATGTGTAGGTTGCCGGACCGTTGAGTAACTCGAAATCGTCGATACGCGGCATACTGAATTTCGATGCCTCGGAGCTGTTGATGGTGTATTGTAGCTGAAACGGCTGTCCCGATACAACTGTTTGCGGTGCAGAGGCTACAAACTCCGTTTTTTGTCCGTTTACGTTGATGGCTAAGACTATTGTTGTAATAAGAAATACTAAACGCTTCATATATGTTTGATATTCATTTTTTTATAAAATATAGATAGAGGCTTACCACGCCTTTTCGACTTTTGCTTTCTGTCCCATCTTTACCTTGCGACGCTCCTGTACATCTTTTTCGTCCTGTTCGAGGGCTTGCAATATCTGTTCGGCTTGCTCTTTATTCATCTTTTGTTCTTGATTTTGCTCCTGCTGTTGTTGCTGTTCCTGCTGTTCCTGCTGTTGCTGTTGCTGATTGTCTTGGTTTTGTTGCTCTTGCTGTTTTTTTAGAAGATGTTGAGCTACTGCCAAGTTGTAACGTGTTTCGTCGTCGTCGGGATTGGCTTTGAGCGAATTTTTGTAGGCTTCAACGCCTTTGGCATACTCTTTTTCGCCCATAAAGGCATTACCCAAATTATGAAAAGCAGCGGCTATCTCCTTTTTGTTTTTGGTTGTAGATGCTGCTTTGACATAACGCTCATAAGCCTCACTATATTTTTGTTGACGAACAAGAGCGTTTCCCGTATTGAAGTTAGCCGAGTAGCTATCGGCATTGTCGGCTATGCCTTGCTCATATAGCTTTTGGGCTTGGTCGAACTTTTGGGCTTTGTATAACTTATTGCCCTCCTTTACGTTTTTGCTCTCTTTTTGTGCAATAATATTTACCGCAGAGAACATCAATAATAGTATCAACAACGTGTACTTCATACTTTTTTATCCGTTTTTTCAAAGATATTTATTTTGCTCAGTCGTTTGTTTTGACGACGAAGCATAAAATATTCGATTAATATTAGAAATAGAGCCAACCATACAGGGATATAGAATTTGTCGTCGTAGTCGTCGGACATTGCATAAAACTCCCCTTTTTGCATCTTATCCACCTCTTTTTCGAGAGTCCTGATAGCAGCCCCCGAATTGGTCGCTCTAAGGTATATCCCATTGCCGGCTGTGGCTATCTCTTTGCCAAGCTCTTCGTTCAGTTTGGTAACCACCACATTACCGTCCTTGTCTTTTAGATAACTCATAGTGCCTTCTACGGGTATCGGACTGCCATTGGGGTTACCTATACCTATTACATTGACTGATATGTTTTTGTCGGCTGCCATTTTAGCTGCTTCGACGGCGTTGTCTTCGTGGTTTTCGGCATCGGTAATGAGAAATATGGCTCTACCTCCGCTCTGTTTGTTTTTGTCGAACGATTTAACGGCGAGGTCAATAGCCGAACCGATTGCCGTCCCCTGTCGCTGTATAAGGTCGGGCTGAATGGTTTTTAGAAACATTTTGGCACTCACATTGTCCGACGTTATCGGCATCTGAATAAAGGCATCGCCCGCAAATACTATTAAACCTATTTTATCTTCGGTAAGTCTGTCGATTAGCTGCGACAACAACATCTTTGCGTGTTCGAGGCGATTAGGCTCCGTATCTTGTGCCAACATCGAATTAGATATGTCCAATACAAGCATCGCCTCTATTCCCTGTTTTTGTACCTTATCCTGCTTTTTGAGCATCTGCGGACGGGCAAGAGCTATTATCAGTAGTGCCGTGGCAAGCATCAGTATTCCGAATTTGACGTGAGGACGATATTTGGAGACATTCGGCATAAGCTCCCGAAGTGTTTCGACGTTGCCAAACTCGTGCAACCTTCGCTTCTGTCTTATATGTATAATAATGTATAAGACTGTAAGCAACGGAATGATTGTAAGCAGATAAAGGTATTGTGTATTTGCAAAAACGAACATTTTATTTCTCCCAAATTAAATAAATAACAATTAAGGTAAACGTCTTAGTACCAATATTCTAATCAAAATATCAAGCAACAATATACCTAAGGCAACCAACAAAAATGGGATATATTGCTCATATTTACGGCTATAGTTTTCGGTTTTGAGTTTGGTTTTCTCCATTTTGTCTATCTCCGAATATATCTCTTTTAGAGAGTTGGTATTGGTGGCTCTAAAATATTTACCGCCTGTGGTAGCTGCTATTTTTTGCAACGTGTTTTCGTCGATAACCACCTCTGCCTGAACGTAATGTATATTGCCGAATACATCGAGGGTAGGTACCGGAGCCATACCTCTTGTACCGACGCCGATGGTATATACCCTTATGCCGAAACTCTGTGCTATCTCTGCCGCCGATATCGGAGCTATGTCGCCGGTATTGTTGGTACCGTCGGTAAGCAGTATTATCACTTTCGACTTACCGGGGGCATCTTTTATACGATTGATAGCAGTTGCCAAGCCCAAACCTATGGCAGTACCGTCTTCAATCATACCGAAATCGACCTGTTTAAAAAGATTGACCAACGATGCATGGTTGCTCGTAAGCGGACACTGCGTAAAACTTTCGCCGGCAAATACCACGAGACCGAAGTTGTCGTTGGGGCGAGATAATATAAACTCTATGCCTACATCTTTGGCTGCTTCGAGTCTGTTGGGCGACAAGTCGCGAGCAAGCATTGACCCCGAAATATCCATAGCAATGACAATATTAATCCCCTCGGTTGTCGAATTGCTGTAACTGTCTGATGTCTGCGGGCGTGCCAAAACCACTATCAACAACCCCACAACTATCAGTGTAAAAGGGAAATAATAGAGCCATATTTTGCGTGACTTTGCCATCTTCTCAAATGGCTCTGCCGATGATACCTGCAAACTTGCATCATTGTTTTTTACTCTCATTATCAGCCAAATAGCGATAGGTAACAAGAGCAACAGAAGCCAAAAGTATTGTGGATGTAGATATGTCATTATCAATTATTTGGGTTTAACTGTTTGTTTGTCAATTGTATGAAGTGGTTTAGACTCTTTTGTAGCATTTACAAACTCCGTTGCATCGTTTAGAATGTCGGTATGAGTGTTGAAGTCGGGTATAAGTTTGGCAAATTTTACCATATCCGAAGTGTTGAAGATACGCGACAACAACGTTAATGGCTGGGGATAATCTCTCTTTACAAAATCCAGAGCATCGATTATCTCCGACGAAGTCCGCTCAAAAGCCACAATTGCGAATCTGCTCTCTATATAAGTACGCAAAACATCGGTAATATCGGTGTAATACTCTTTGACTCTGCCCGCTTGCCATATCTTATCGCGACGGATAACATCAAGCTGTTCAAGGGCTATCTCATCGCACGTTTTTACTATTTCGGGCAACTCTTCGACAACTTCGTTTTTACGTTTTTTGTTTTGTAAATAATTGTGTATTAATAATATGGCTAATATTATTACAATTATCGACAATAGACCTATTAGAATGATTGCTTTCCATTCGCCCCAATCGAATGGGGGTTCTACAATGGGTTTGATATCGGCTATGACTATCTCCTGCGATGTGGTGTCGATAGGCACAGTCAGCACTTTGAGCGATAGCGAATAGCTCCACACAGTATCGCCATTGGATACGAACGGAAATTCGGGTATGTGATAAAGGGCTGAGTCAAAAGCTGTTATGAGGTAATTGTTGCGAACGGTAATGTATCCGTCACTATTTTTGATAGTATCGGTACTAAAATCCACTATCTCAATACCTTTGGTAATTGTATCGCTAAATATAGGTGCAGTTACCTTCATATCGAGATTTTGCGAAATATCAAATGTAATATTGCATTGCTGACCGATATAGATAACGGTAGAGTCAATTTTGGCATCGACCCGAAAAGTTTGTGCCGAGACAAAATTGCTTACTATCAGCGATATAATTATTAATATATATTTATTGATACTCATTCGATTGTTCGATTTTCTTTACTTGGTATAAAAACAATTGCTTTATAATCAATAACATAATGTTAGATTTTCAATGCTGTTTTGCGACGGAAAAGTCCCAAAAGCAGTTTTACATAATCCTGCCGCACCTCAATATCTACCGATTCTATACCCGCCTTATTCATAATGCGTTGCGAAATAAGCGAGGTTTCATCCCAATAATTTTTGTATAACATTCTATTCTTTTTCGACGATGTATCGACCCAAATACGTTTTTCGGTTTCGGGGTCTTTGAGTTTTATAAGTCCTACGTTGGGTATCTCTCTGTCGCGGTTGTCGTAAATTCTCACTCTGATGATTTCGTGTTTACGATTGGCTATGATAGCGGCATCGTTGTAGTTGTGTTTGGCAATGAAATCGGACAATATGAAGGCTGTACAACGCTTTTTGATGACATTTGTAAGATATTTTAGTACTACTTCTATATCAGTCCCGTTGCTTTGTGGTTTAAAATCAATTAGTTCGCGTATGATATAAAGCACATGCTTACGCCCTTTTTGGGGCGGAATAAATTTTTCTATTCTGTCGGAAAAGAATATTACCCCAATTTTATCGTTATTTTGAATAGTCGAAAAAGCTAATGTGGCAGCTATCTCATTCACAATATCACGTTTGAGATGTTGTCCCGAACCAAACAAATTACTCTTCGACACATCGACCAAAAGCATAACAGTAAGCTCGCGTTCCTCTTCGTAGACTTTGATATAGGGTTTTCGGTATCGTGCAGTTACATTCCAATCTATAAAACGCACCTCGTCTCCATATTGATATTCACGCACTTCGGAAAACGACATACCTCGTCCTTTGAAAGCCGTGTGATACTCTCCCGCAAATATATTGCTCGACAGTCGTCGGGTCTTTATCTCTATCTGACGAACTTTTTTAATCAATTCGTTGGTTTCCATTCTATTGACCTCAAAGTATTGATTGTGAATAATTAGCCTGTCGCTCCGAAAATCTTTTATCAAGGTACTTCGATAGCATTAAGAATATCGTTGATAATCTCCTCAACAGTAAGCGAATTGGCTTCTGCCTCATACGAAAGCCCGATACGATGACGCAACACGTCGTGAGCAACATAACGAATATCTTCGGGTATTACATAACCGCGACGTTTGATAAAAGCATAAGCCTTGGCTGCCAAAGCCATATTGATAGAGGCACGGGGCGAACCGCCGAACGAAATCATTCCTTTGAGTTTTTTTAGTCCGTACTCTTCCGGGAAACGTGTAGCAAACACAACATCAATGATATAGCGTTCTATCTTTTCGTCCATATATACGCTACGAATCAACTTACGAGCCGCCACTATCTCCTCTTTTGAAATGACAGGTCGTATTACTTCTCGCTCCCATTCGAGGTTTTGGCGTATTATCTGTTGTTCTTCCTCTTTTTTGGGGTAATTGACTATTACTTTCAACATAAACCTATCTACTTGAGCTTCGGGCAGTGGATATGTACCCTCTTGTTCTATCGGATTTTGGGTTGCCATTACCAAAAAAGGCGAAGGCAATTTGAATGTTTCGTCGCCGATAGAGACCTGTTTTTCTTGCATAGCTTCGAGCAAGGCACTCTGCACTTTTGCAGGAGCACGGTTGATTTCGTCGGCAAGGATAAAGTTAGAGAAAACAGGTCCTTTTTTCACTGTAAACTCCTCGTTCTTTTGGTTGTATATGAGCGTACCCACCACGTCGGCAGGCAAGAGGTCGGGAGTGAACTGAATACGCTTGAAATCGGCATCCAATAACTGTGCCAGTGTTTTGATTGCCAGAGTTTTTGCTAATCCCGGAACTCCTTCCAACAAGATATGTCCATCGGAGAGTAAGCCTATCAAAAGAGCATCGATGAGGTGTTTTTGCCCTACAATATTGCGATTCATACCCATTACAACAGTATCGACAAAAGCGCTATGGCGTTCTATCTGTTCGTTCAATGCTCTAATATCAATGTTTTGACTCATAATTTTAATGTGTTAATGATATATTTTAAAAATGATAAATCGACGGTTAAGTGTTAAATTTTAGTTAAATACGCGTTTGAATAAAATTTTCATTGCAAAAGTAATAAATTAACTCAAAAAAAACTCTTTTGTTGCTGTTAATTTTTATAAATTAAAGATATTTAACAGATTTGAGCCTGAATAATATACGAAATCGACACGAATCGGGTCTGTTTGTAAGCAAAAACAGTTAGTAGGGTATTGCCCTTTTTTCAAGTTATTGTAATATGTATATGTAAGGTCGGAAAAATTTTATTAAATTTGCATCGTTATGGCAAAAGATAAAACAGTGTTTTTATGTAGCTCTTGCGGAATGGATTATCCGAAGGCTTATGGTAAATGTCCGAGTTGCGGTGCTTGGAATTCGTTTGTAGAGCAGAAGATATACAAAAGTTCACCCGAAAAAATACCTCACGGCTACATCAACACAAGCGAAAACGAGCGTCCTCAGTTGATAAATGAGATAAAGATTACCAAAGAGGTTAGGATAGATACTACATCTTCGGAGTTCAACAAGATTTTGGGCGGAGGACTTGTGCTTGGGTCGCTTGTCCTCATAGGGGGCGAACCAGGTATAGGCAAATCGACCCTTGTATTGCAGATAGCACTTACGATGAAGGATAGACGGATACTCTACGTTTCGGGTGAGGAGAGTGTCAATCAGCTTAAAATTAGGGCAGAACGTATAGGTAGCCCTCAAAGTAGTTGCTATATTCTTAGCGAAAATTCGCTTGAGAAGATTTTTGCACAAATCAAAAATATCGAACCCGAACTTGTTATCATCGACTCTATACAAACTATTGCCACCGAAACAGCCGACTCGTCGCCGGGCAGTATCACACAGGTGCGTGAATGTGCATCGGCTCTGCTTAAATTTGCCAAACAGACCAATATCCCTGTTATCATCATAGGACATATAACCAAAGACGGTACTATTGCAGGACCAAAGCTACTTGAACATATTGTTGATACCGTATTGCAATTTGAGGGCGACCGACACTATATATATCGTATCTTACGAACAAATAAAAATCGTTTTGGCTCTACCGACGAACTTGCTATCTTCGAGATGCAACAGAATGGGCTGCGTGAGGTAAGTAACCCTTCGGAACTCCTTTTATCTCAAACAAATAGCGATTTGAGCGGAGTAGCCATTGCCGCTATGTTGGAGGGGATACGCCCTTTTCTTATTGAGGTGCAGGCACTTGTAAGTACTGCCGCGTATGGTACGCCACAGCGTTCGGCAACGGGTTTTGACCTTAGGCGTATGAATATGCTTTTGGCTGTACTCGAAAAGAGAGCGGGTTTTAAACTTGCCCAAAAAGATGTTTTCCTAAATATAGCAGGCGGGTTAAGGGTTAATGATACAGCTATCGACCTTGCGGTGGCATCGTCGGTATTGTCGTCCAATTTTGATATTGCAATTGATAAAAGCACTGCTATGACAGGCGAAGTCGGTTTGTCGGGCGAGATACGTCCTATAAATCGTATCGAAAACCGTATTGCCGAAGCCGAAAAGCTTGGTTTTAGGCAAATTATAGTACCACAGTATAATTTTTCGCAACTATCCAAACCAAAGTTTAAAATCGAAATAATACCGGTAAAAAAGATAGAAGAAGCATTTAAGGTGCTTTTCAAGTAGTCGTTGTGAGACGATAAAATTTGATTGAGTAAAATATTCGGAGCTTTAAATGTGTTGTAATATCAACTCTATTTGCGGAATAATGGCAGATTTTTCGTTGTTTACAATCACGAAATCCGCTTTTTCTCGTAAGGTATGGTTCGATGCTTGGTTGGCTATACGGTTCAGTATCTCCTTGTCGGATAGTCCCGAACGACGTTTTACCCGCTCGATGCGAAGTTTTTTAGGAGAGATTACCGCTATTGTTGTGTCGAAATGCGATTCCAAATGGTTTTCGAATATGATTGCCGACTCGAATATGACAGCCTTATTATTTTGACTCTCTGCCCAACGATGAAAATCGTCAATAACCGCCGAATGTACTATATCGTTAAGTTTACGTAGTTTGTCGGCAGACACAAAAACTTGTTCGGCAAGGAATCGTCTGTTTAATTTACCTTCTGTATAAGACCTATCGCCGAATAACAGTGATATGCGTGCAATAATGTCACTGTCTGTCTCCATAAGGCGTTTGGCATTGGAGTCCGAGTCGTACAGAGGCAATTCGTATAGAGCCAATAGTTTGGAAATAGTAGATTTGCCACTGCCAATACCACCTGTGAGTCCTATTTTTGTCGGTATTTTTCTCATTTTGTTTTGGGGTATTCCAACGAAAATTCGGCTTCTTGTGGCGACGTTCGCAATATTTTGATATTCTTGGGTTTAGAGGTAATCTCTATTGGGCAACGATTGTCGGCAGTGCGTTTGTTGTAGTCGATTTCGGCAATAAAACTATTTGCTTCTATTTCGTTGAATTTGCTTAGAGGTACTACAAGACTAATATTTACTGTCTGTGGGAAAGCCTTCATTATCAAATCGTCGGGAGCATTTACGCAAGCTATATCGAGTGTCAAAATCTTTTCTGTCGATTTTTCGACAGTTATGTTTATTCTAACACTTGTGGGGTCGAATGTAAACTTTTTATTGTTCTTAAAGGTATAAAGAAGCTCTACGTTTTTGTCGAGCGAGTCGAGCGACAGGTCGGTTATTTCAATGGTGTCGGTAGCATTTATGTCTTTTTTAGAGCCAGATATGGTTACTGTTTGAGGAGTGATTCGTATGGAATCCGATATGATATATTGATTCTTGGTAATTACCTCTTTGGTCAATACCACAGGTACTTTTTTGCTTTGTAAGGTAATGTATTCTACTACAATTATTTTGGGATTTAAGTTCGATGCTTTGGCAGTAGAGCCGAAGTCGTTTTTTATGGTATTCTCTATTATATCGCCGATAGAATAGGTCTTGTGTCCGTTTTCGGTATTTTTATTAATATCTTTCAAATCAATTACTATTCGTTCGGTCTGTTTCACAAAAAAGTAATTGATAAATGAGGCTCTGCCTTCGGATACCGATACGTTTACTTCTTTGTCCAATGTATTTGTTATTTTTACGTTGTCCGGAATGTTTATATACTCTATTGAGTATGAGACAGGTATCTCTTTGTTAGTGCCTATGGAGTGCATCAACCAGAAGTTAGCCGATAGTATTACAAAAAACAAAAAGATTGCCGTCTGTTTTCTAAAAACCGTTTTGGCAATCTTTTTAAGTGTTTTTATCATAATTAATCAATCAAATTATGAGGGACGATTTATCGTTGTTCTTTAAATCGCTTTTTTGTTTTTGGATTGAAAAAATTATTTTGCAGCCTCAGTAGATGTAGGGTCGGAGGCATCAAAGACCATATTTTTGTTTACCTTGATTTTTACACCATCGGCAATTTCGAGGATAATGTAATTGTCTTTTACCTCTCTGATTTTACCATAGATACCACCCTGAGTAATAACACTTTTGCCGTTTTCCAACGAGTCTTGAAATTTACGAATCTCTTTTTGGCGTTTGCTTTGCGGACGGATTAAAAAGAAGTAGAAAACCACTATCAATAGTCCGAACATCAAAACGGTACTCCACATACTACCACCTGTTTCGGCTGTTTGCAATAAAATTGTTGCTAATGTCATAATCTTAATCTATTAATTTTGAAAAAATTTTTGCAAAGATAATAATAATAACTCAAAAGAAGATAGAATTAACGAAATTTTAGCCTAAAAAATTGAGATATTGTATAAAATCATCATTGTCGAACAAAAGTCAATTTCGATTTTGGATTTCAAGTTACGATTTAATAACTTTTGTGTTGTTGTTTGTTTTTTTCTATTCAAAGACTTGTTATAATCGTCTTCCGATGTTTTGCTTTTCTCCCTCGAAATACGTGTTATACTAAAATCTTTTACTTTATTTTGTTTCTGTCTGAATAATTGTGAAAATCATAGATTACATCTAACATTTCTTGTGGCAAATAAGCAAATGCCGTTGTAAGAATATTTTTCGGAATATCTTTGTAGAATGCCTCGGCAATACTGCCTGTGATGGCTGCAATAGTATCACTATCGCCGCCGATGGATACAGCAAGGCGAATAGCACTCTCAAAGTCCGTGCTTTCAAGAAAACAAACTATAGCCTGCAGTACAGTTACCTGACAAGTATCGTTGAACGTGTTGGTTTTGCGTATGAAATCGCAAGTCGTATCGAGGTTGTACCCATACTCTTTTGTTACCAGTTCGATTATTTGAAACTTACTGCTACCAAAACGAGCGTGGTAAATACAATCAGCCACACACATTGCCCCACGTATCCCTTCGGGGTGATTGTGTGTACATTCGGCAGATTCCCTTGCCTTTTTCAAAACAGCCTCCCTGTCATTTGAAAACCACGCACAAGGCGAAACCCTCATTGCAGAGCCGTTGCCAAAGCTATTGTAAGGTTGTGGAGGGTTTGAGCGTATCCAGCGGGCAAAAGAACCGCCATACGCACCTTTGGGAGTCGGGTATTTGCGACACCACTCCAATAAAGTATCTTGACAGTTTTTGCCGTTGATTATCGCATCTGCGACAGCTACGGTACAGATAGTATCGTCCGTAAAAGAACACTCCTTTGTGAATAAATCAAATTCGGTACTCAAAAGGTTATCGAACTCAAAACGAGACCCTACAATATCGCCGATTATTGCCCCTATCATAATGAAGACCGTAATTATTTTTACTTACTACTTCTATTGCTTTGTTTCAGACTACAAAGATACAAGTTTTTGAGACCAATTCACAACTGATGGAAGTCATACGAGCTATTTTCTGCTTCCAAACTCGTAAATAATAACAAAACACGCCATTTTTAGGCGTGTTGATGTACCATAATTTTATAAACTTTTTCTCGGTCATTACACGCAAACGGATTTTTTACATACCCTAAAAATTTTTGCTCTTTTTTTAGTTTTTTGGTCATTATTTGCTTATTACTTCCAATTTTCCACATCAAAATCTGCTATTCCCCACCAATTTTTTTCTTTCGTATTAGGATATTTGCCCGTAATTTTCCAATGCGTAAAAATCATTTTACCATCGGCGTATTCCATACCGCTGATGTTTGAGGAGAGTTCGCCTTCTTTATCCATCACGGGTTCGTAGCCTGATACCACGATTTCATCAATAATTTGCATCTTTCGGATATCGAACAGATAGTGACGAAAATGATTGTTATCCGAAAAAAGCCAAATACTATCAGTGATTTTGGACAAACTTCCATAGGACATATCGTCGGGAAATTCAAATTGTCGTAACGTCTCCAAATCGGGGTAAGAAACCTCAAAAATAGTATTTTCATAATAATTCAGTAGAATGGCTTTTTGGTCATTGTCGAAGGTGAATAAAAAACCTAAATTTTCTTCCAATTTTTTGATAACCTGTATTTTAGTGTCCGAAAATTGTAAAAAATAAGCCTGCGAGCCATCTTGCCCAGCTGCAAAATCAAGAGCAATTGACATCGGCTGAGGAAGCGGTGTGATGATAAAACCAGATTGACAAAATTCATCTTCCATCGTCAGACTTGCTTTTTGGTTGCCCTTGTAATCATAAACAAAAACAGTAACTTGCTCATCGTCATCTCTTTGTACCAGCCAAACCAACTGATTTTCAGGGTCAAATTTTCCGTAACAAATGGTTGTATTTAATTGCCAAAGTAAAACTTTGTCAAAATTTAGAAACTCAAAAGATTCTGTATCTTCGTCCCATTTAGCAAGATATTTCCCTTGATTGTCCGTATCGAAACACCAAGGATTTACGCGAAAATCCGTCGGATTGATGTTTTGGATTGGGTCGGTATCCGTTTTGGTGTATTTTTGTAATGTTATCATTATTTTATTCGGTTTAACTTGATGGTTGTTTCAGAGACTACAAAGATACAAATTTTTGAAAGCAATTCACAACAGACAGCGTGGCGAGAATAACACAGAAACGTATCGACCTCGTTATGCGGTCGGTGTCGGAGCTGCGTGAGACAATGTCGGAGTGGCTGAACGAAAATATAGACTACGAGGAGCAACGCTATGACAGTCTCGGCAGGCTGATAAGCAACATAAGGCAAACCACCAATAGGGCAGGCGGTAAATCGGTCTCTAAAACCGACAGCCAAATCGTATATGTCGGCTTAACTGCGGAGCATGTAGATAGCCTGCTATCGGTGCGACTATTGGCGATGAAAGCCGACCTGCTGACCAAAGAAAAGGTGGTAGAAAAAAAAGAAAGAGCTATACTCACGCACGTGGGTATAGCATCTTTATTGTTATTATCAATAGGATTGCTGTTTTTTGTAAGAAAAAATACTAAATAATGCCAACAGCGACAGCAGCCCCTGCACTTGTGGCAGCAAGAGTGCCGGCTGTTGTGGCTTCTTCTGTGAATTTTGTTTGTTGTTTGGCAGATATTATCCACTCTCTACGCTTACGGCTTTCCTCTCTTTCTCGCATAATGCGTACTTGCTCGGCTACCATTATTTTACGCTCGGCTCTTTGCTTTTTTGTAAGGAATATAAACCCGTGTATTTTGACTGCAACTCCAATTAGTAATATTAACACCCAAAAAGCAACATAAGTACCAAAAAGTATATATAAAACAGTCATATTAAATATTAATGTATGTTTTGTTTACTGCAAAATTACAGATATTTTTTTTATTCACCAAATATTTTAAAGAAAAATGGACAATAGCGAAAAAAAAGTATTAGTAGATGTTGATATTAAGGCAACACAGGCTTTAAAAGAGCTTGCCGAATTGCGTATAAAAGCCGACGAACTGAAAAAAGCTCAAAAAGAGCTTGATCGGACAACAGATGAAGGGAGACAGCAATATGAGGCACTCGGACAGCAGATAAAAGCATTAAATACAGTAGCTAACGAGAGGCAAAAAACGATACAGAGCGAAATAAAAACGCAGAATGAGCAAAAAGGCAGTTTACAACAGTTGAAAGCAGAGCTGTCGTTGATGACAGCACAATATAATAAATTGTCGGAGGCAGATAGGAACACAGCAAGAGGACAAGCACTGTCTAAATCGATAGCAGACACCACCAACAAACTCTCGGAAGCAGAAAAAGCACTTGGTAATTTTCATAGGCAGGTAGGCAACTACGAGGTGGCTACAAAGGGGCTAAGGACACAAGTAAGAGAGCTTACAGAGCAACTTGCCACAATGAAACTTGCGGGCAAAGATAGTACAGAGGAATACAGAGCAATGGCAGACCAACTCGGACAACTGAAAGATGCAATGGCAGATGTTTCGGAAGAGACAACCAAAATGGCAAGCGATACTCAAAAACTTGACACTGTGAACAATACCCTCACATTGATGACAGGTATATTTGGGTCATATCAGGCAATAATGGCAGGCGTGAATGATGATAACAAGGAGTATTTGGACGTTATGAAAAAACTCCAAATAGCTGCTGTGGCACTAACCGCAGCAACTCAGATACAGAATGCCATCCAGAAGCAAAGCAACTTTTATAAACTTGCAAGTATTATAGTAGAAAAGACAAGAATAAAAGTCGGGTTGCAAAATTTGGCGGTAACAGTAGCAAGCAATAAGGCTGTTACAACAAATATAATAACAACAAAACTACTGACTGCCGCACAGTGGTTGCTCAATAAAGCAATGGCTGCAAACCCGGCGGTATTATTGCTTATGGCGTTAGTTGCTTTGGGAGCAGGTATATTGGCGTTAATGAAGATATTTGACAAAAGTGCTAAGGCACAAAAAAACGCCGAAAAGGCGAGTCAAGCATACGAAAAGCAGGCGGAACGCACTGCGGTGGCTATTGATAACCTAAACAACAAAGAGAAAAACGCCACAAACGAAAGAGAAAATCGTTTGAGGCGTGAGATATTGTTGTGAATTGGTTTCAAAAATTTGTATCTTTGTAGTCTGAAACAACATTGTGTGCTATTACTTATCGGATGTCGATGTTGTGAATTGGTTTCAAAAATTTGTATCTTTGTAGTCTGAAACAACAAAGAGCTATGAGGTTTATAGATTTTCTTAGTTGTGAATTGCTTTCAAAAATTTGTATCTTTGTAGTCTGAAACAACGCTTGATGTTATTTCAATACCGGGCATACAGTTGTGAATTGCTTTCAAAAATTTGTATCTTTGTAGTCTGAAACAACAGCAGTAGTTTTTTCTAAACTACCTGCCGAGTTGTGAATTGCTTTCAAAAATTTGTATCTTTGTAGTCTGAAACAACATAGAGACAGAATATATACTTGACGACAAGGTTGTGAATTGCTTTCAAAAATTTGTATCTTTGTAGTCTGAAACAACATATATGTTTGATGAAAAAACAAGGAAAAAGTTGTGAATTGCTTTCAAAAATTTGTATCTTTGTAGTCTGAAACAACTCATTGAATTTTTTTTCGTAATCTGCATAAGTTGTGAATTGCTTTCAAAAATTTGTATCTTTGTAGTCTGAAACAACCTTGGAATACCTCTGATGGTGGATCAACCTGTTGTGAATTGCTTTCAAAAATTTGTATCTTTGTAGTCTGAAACAACGGGAAACAGCAAGGGCAAACTGGATTGCGGTTGTGAATTGCTTTCAAAAATTTGTATCTTTGTAGTCTGAAACAACAAAATATTCGTTGCGACAAAATATTTCAACGTTGTGAATTGCTTTCAAAAATTTGTATCTTTGTAGTCTGAAACAACCAAATCAATATCAATCCATCCTCCTGCCACGTTGTGAATTGCTTTCAAAAATTTGTATCTTTGTAGTCTGAAACAACGTCTCCAACTTCCATATCTCTACCACCCTGTTGTGAATTGCTTTCAAAAATTTGTATCTTTGTAGTCTGAAACAACCTATTTGATAATATCAATAGCTATAAATGAGTTGTGAATTGCTTTCAAAAATTTGTATCTTTGTAGTCTGAAACAACAGATGCTCAAGGGAAATCAAGACCTTGTTAGTTGTGAATTGCTTTCAAAAATTTGTATCTTTGTAGTCTGAAACAACGAAAAATTTGCGAAATTGCTTGGAATAGAAGTTGTGAATTGCTTTCAAAAATTTGTATCTTTGTAGTCTGAAACAACTAGGCAATATGGCAAGCGATTGGTACGCTGTTGTGAATTGCTTTCAAAAATTTGTATCTTTGTAGTCTGAAACAACATACTGGTAAGTTTTTTTAATACTTGGAAGTTGTGAATTGCTTTCAAAAATTTGTATCTTTGTAGTCTGAAACAACTCATTGCCTAACTTAGAAATGGTGGGTAATGTTGTGAATTGCTTTCAAAAATTTGTATCTTTGTAGTCTGAAACAACTAAAATAAAAGCGCTCGTTACCTGTTGTCGTTGTGAATTGCTTTCAAAAATTTGTATCTTTGTAGTCTGAAACAACAAGAAAATTAAGTAGGTTGTATAACGACTTGTTGTGAATTGCTTTCAAAAATTTGTATCTTTGTAGTCTGAAACAACTTTCCGTTTTTTCCGCCCTCGATAGTCGATGTTGTGAATTGCTTTCAAAAATTTGTATCTTTGTAGTCTGAAACAACTCCCACCCTCAATAGGGTATGGGCTACCAAGTTGTGAATTGCTTTCAAAAATTTGTATCTTTGTAGTCTGAAACAACGTAAAGGAACAGTTCAATATCGACGAATATGTTGTGAATTGCTTTCAAAAATTTGTATCTTTGTAGTCTGAAACAACACGATGTGTATAATGAAAAGAAAACCAAAATATTACACGTTGTTTTAGAATAAAAAAATTATGTTGTTTTCAGTAAAAAATCCTGCCGATAAAGCAGGATTTTCTTATTCTAAAATAGTTCAAGTTGCTGGCAGGGCGGTTTTACTTTTTCTTCCTTAGGACCATAAAAAAGCTCTATATTACCAAACTGTTTGTCGGTAATACATAAAATCCCGACATGACCATTAGGCGGGAGATTATTTTTTACGCGTTTGATATGAACCTCGGCATTTTCGCGACTCGGACAATGCCGTAAATAGATGGAAAACTGAAACATAGTAAAACCGTCGGATATTAATTTGTCGCGAAAAGTAGCATAATTTTTACGGTCTTTTTTGGTTTCGGTCGGCAAATCAAAAAATACAAGTACCCACATAACTCTATATTCGCTAAATCGCTGCATGGTTATTTAATGTGAAATATTTAAATGTATAATAGTTAGTTTTGTTTTGCGGTTTTTATGGTTTGGTTGGTAACTTTTTCAACTTCATAGTTATATCCTCATTATTCATTAAATGTTGGGTATTTTATCTTTCTTATCTCTCCCGAAAAACATTTGTAGAGCGAGGCAGTGGTCTGTCCTATGGCTACCATCAGAGGACTGTGGACTCCGCCAATTATAACATCAATGACAGGAATACCCAACAATTTAACTTTTATCTCTTGCGATAATTCGGAAATATCAACTCCGCTATCGACAATATCACAAACAACCATATCTACAAATGGACGATAAGGCTCCATAATGTCATCTGCAAGGCAATAGGCATTGTATTTGCTTCGGTGATGTATCCCAAGCGTTGGAAGTAATCCCGTAGCCACCAATGCTCTTGCCACAATAGCTCGCAATATGGCATAACCGTAATTCAATAAATTATTTGGGGGAATACCCTCGCGGTTACGCGTAAATCCTGCTATTTGCGGAAAAAGATTTGCCCAATAAAAAACAGCGGCACGTGCCTCGTAATTATCAGGGTCTCCGCTTTTTACATCATTAGCCCATACTTGCATATTTTTAGTTATGCAGTTTCTCTTTTTTGCCAATACATACGCCTGATTTGTTATTTTTGCCTGTACGGTTTGTTGCCAGAGTTGTTTTTTTAGAGGCAATGAGGCATTTATCTGGTCGCTAAAACGTTCTGTTTGCGTAGTGTTGCCGTCAAGAGGCAACATTAGACCCACAGGCATACGATTGCTATTGCAAGTGATTAAAGCACAATTGTTTTCGAGTAAACTCTCTATCACTCCGTGCGTTAATGTAATCTGTTTATTATCAAGCACTACCACCCCAATATCCTCTATCGGAACGGTTGTAACAGCCTCTGCTTTGAAAGTTTCGGGCAGAGTGTCGTTTTTGACCACTTCCGGGAGTTGTACCACCAATTGCCATTTTTTTAACG
>JBGXXV010000004.1:0-3440 GCA_041814825.1 Bacteroidota bacterium
GTGCAGTTTATAGAGCCTGCTTATGGAGAGCTCGCCTGCAATACCGTTGGTAAAGGGCGTATGGAAGAACCGGAAAATATTGTGGCTTTTCTAAAAGAATATTTTGACGAAAACTAAAAACACCTAAAATCGACTGCCAAAACTATGAAAGTATTGATAACAGCAGGTCCGACTTACGAACGTATCGACCCTGTACGATTTATAGGGAATTACAGTACCGGCAAAATGGGATTTGCCTTAGCCGAAGATTGTGCGGATAGGGGTTTTGAAGTAATTCTTATAACCGGTCCCGTAAAGTTACAGACAAGGCATTCGGACATAAAACGTATCGATGTGGAGAGTGCCGCAGAGATGTACGATGCGGTTATGCAACATTTCGAATTATGTGATGTGGCTATATTCTGTGCTGCTGTGGCAGATTTTACTCCTGAAAAAAGATATGATAAAAAGATAAAACGAAAAACCGACGATTTGGTTATAAAACTAAAACCAACCAAAGATATAGCCGCTGCCGCCGGAAGTATCAAAAGAGAACACCAACTTGTAGTAGGGTTCGCCCTTGAAACCAACGATGAACAAGACAATGCCTTAAACAAAATGCAACGTAAAAATCTGGATATGATAGTACTAAATTCGCTAAACGACAATGGAGCGGGATTTGGATACGACACCAATAAAGTAACTATTATATTCAAAAGCGGAGAAAAACTCGAACTGCCTTTGCTCCCCAAAAATGAGGTGGCAGGTCATATTATAGATAATATTGTCTCTTCTGTATAGTATTGTTTTATAAACAGTTTTAAATTATTTAGCGATAAAGTTTCTTTTTTATTAACAAATATTAATTGCTTCAATAAATATTTTATATATTATTGATTTTCAAGAATAAATCTTAAATAATCTGAAATACTTTTATACGCCTTTCACATATAATCTAATATCGTAATGAAAACCAATGTGTTAATTAAAACAAACAAAGCATTACGTAGGTTAAATGTAAATCAAAAGTTTAAATTCTTGAAAAACTTTGCATAATTTTGCATAAAAAAATAAATTATAATTTATAAATCAAAATTTTAAAGCGTATGAAAAAAGTATTTTTTATTATTTCTGTTATAGCCATCTTGGCTGGTTGTAGTGAATCGGTAGGCGAATTTAATCGCAATTCGGATTCTAAAAGTTTGTCTCCTCAACGAGAAAACGTTGACCCCAATTCGAGTATTGATGGTATAGACTTCGAGTTTGTCGCAATACCTTATGGTTGTTTTGCAATGGGAAGTTGTCCGTCGGAATATGACAGACACAGAGACGAAGACAAACACAGAGTTATGATTGACGACTTCTATTTGGGTAAATATGAAGTAACGCAAGCTCAATGGCAATTGGTAATGGGCAACAACCCAAGTCATTTTAAAGGAGAAAACTTACCTGTGGACAATGTAAGTTGGGAAGATGTTCAAATATTTATCGGTAAATTGAACGAATTGACCGGCAAAACTTATCGTCTGCCTACCGAAGCCGAATGGGAATATGCTTGTCGTGCAGGGACACAAACTCCTTTTTATACAGGCGAAAACCTCACAACAGAGCAAGCCAACTACAATGGACAACATCCTTATAAAAATTACCCCAGAAGCAAATGTCTAAATAAATCCGTTCAGGTAGGCTCTTACAGCCCGAATCCTTGGGGACTTTACGACATGATGGGTAATGTTTGGGAGTGGTGTAGCGATTGGTACGGCAAATACGATACAAGTATTCAGGTTCAATTGAATCCCACAGGTGTTGAACAAGGTACTAAGAAGGTATTCCGCGGAGGCAGCTGGATTAGTCGCGCAAGATATTGTCGTTCGGCAAATCGTTTTTATGGAGCCCCTGATTATAAATATTTCAATTTGGGTTTCCGCTTGGCTATGTCTAAGGCTACCTATATTCCAACGATTAAGTAAGCTACAACCATATATTAACAAAAAAGAGTGTGCAATAGAGTTTGTTTTACACTCTTTTTTGTTATAGATAATTATCGGATAATACGTTAACAAATTAATAAATTTGTGTAATAATAAATGAATCTTCGTATTTACATAACATTTTTTATATCCTTGGGGCTTGTAATATCGGGGTATGCCCAAAAACAGGGAAAGGACAAGTTGCTTCGAGATTTCGAAAAGCAGTTTATTGTTATGAATTACTTGATTTTCAAAGACAATAGCAACTCTAAAAATTCTACTCAAAATCAATATTTTATACACAAAGATTCTCTGATATTACAATCAGACTTATTATTAAACAAAACATTAGACCAAAAAGAGAAAGCCGAAATATCCGCCATAAACAGTAGCTCTGGATTACAACTATTGACCAATGCCTCATATAGATTTGATAATGGTATTACGATAAATCAAGATGAAGAGGATTTTGTATCTCAATATAAAATAAAATTTCAGGCAGAACTTAGCTGGAATTTTTTCCAAAGTGCATTGTTTAGAAACAAAATAAAAAAACAAATAGTACATCTCAATAGAGAAGTCGATTACATCAACAGTAAGAATATTTCACTGCAAAACTTTATCCTAAACCGACGAAAAGAGGTCGGTGCAATGTACGATTCTCTTTTGGTTGGAGTATTACATCATCATATTGCTAACCTCGATTTGTTGGAGAAAGCCGAATTGGTATTGTTGGCAAATGAACAGTCGAGCAGCGATAAGCTATTAAAAGTTATAGAAGAAAAAACCGAAGCAGAACGCCTGTTGTCTCTTATTTATAAAGATTATAAGCCTGCCGAAAGCCTTACTATTATTCCCTACAATAAAATAGAGATTGATTCTGTAAGTTTGTTGAATGCCATAAAAAATGGGAATAATGAACTAAAACTTTTTCAACTACGCAAAGAGATATTAAACAATGAGATTAAAAAGACCGATTATTGGGAAGATGTGTCTGTCTCTCCTTATATCAGATATTCGGGTTATCATAAAGACAACGCTCGGCTATCTTCGGTTATAGATGCAGGAGTGTCAATCAAATTGCCACTATCAGCAGAAAGCTACAAAAAACGAAATATAATAAAGGCAGAAAGACAACTTTTGGAGATTAATCTTGGGCAGACCGAAAACTTAACACAAGAGACAGCCGCCAAAATACTTCGAGATATAGAAAAATTAGACAATGCCTTATACTCCGAATATGAACGATTGAAAGCATTGCACAACTTGCTTGCCATACGCAAAAAAGCTTACGATAATAGAAAAGGAGAGTATGACAGACCGGCCCGTATTCGTGAATACAATATATATTTGCTCTCTTTGGAAAAAATATATACATTCAAACGACAACAAGAGTTGTTGCTACTCGATATGCAGGTACTATTGTCCAATATACCAATAAGTAATTTTATCACAAATAGAAAATTCACAACAAAAATCATCGGATTATGA
>JBGXXV010000005.1:0-7279 GCA_041814825.1 Bacteroidota bacterium
TATAGCCTTGACCTTCTTTTGCATACTTTTCTTGTCTTGACACAAGAAAAGTATGTCGGGGTATGGGGTGGATAGCCCCAATGAAATGTTAAAACATTCCGATAGCCTCACGTCTTTTCTAATGCGGAATACGGAGGAAACCTCATAATAACCCAATAAACAAACTCGCAAGATAAGCCCCTTTCACAACAAAAGCATATATCTTTGTGTATATTAAGGCATTACATATTAACATCAATTTTTTATCGGACAGCAATAATATCTTTTCTATTAATAATATCTTTTCTATTAAAACCCTGTAAATAAGCCGATAAAAAATCCAATAGCAAATCCGAGTCGGATACTTTATTGTTTTTTTACTTAATCAACTCTAAAATTGCTTTGTATAGTTTGGAATGATAATTATTAGAAGCATTGCCAAAAGAGGTATTGTGCCACAACAGCACAAGTTCGCCGTTATGTGATTTGACTTGATTAATCAACCGTCGGGCATAATCGAAAGCCTCGTCATAATCGAAGCCCATATAATTGCTATTGCTTAAAGTACAATCCATAATAGTCAACGGATGCAACAAGATAGGTTCTATCTCGAACGTACAGGGATTTATCCAATTGACTGCGTGGCAGGTACCAAGCCTAAAACCCGATACCGAAGCAAAGGCAAGAGTGAAGTCATCGGTAATACCCGCTTTTACATAATAATGAGCCATAGCAGGAGGCAAAATCTTCAAATAGTGGCTACGATGTAAGTTTATGGTCTCGCCTGTGGTTTGTGCCAAAAAATTTTGCTCTCGCTCTATTTGTCCGTTATCGCTAAACGACTGATATGACGAATGTAATCCTATCTTACACGATGTTGTGCGAAAAAGTTTGAAAAGCCTCTTCAATACCCTACTTTCGATATTATAATGAGGACGGTCGAAACCTTTTGATTTTTTCAATGATTTTACAAAAAAAATTTTTTCGGCACCCGTTACCTCATTATCTAACTCTATAAGCCATTGAAAATTGTATGCAGGGTCTTTTCGGATATCAATAACAGATTGAAGAATATTGAGTACCGAACCGTTTCGCCTCAAAACAGCCCGATACAATCCTCTTAAAACATCTCTAAAATTTTGATAAAATCCGATTGCATCAACATCATGAGTAAGATATATCGCTCTAAAACCTTGTTTTGGTGGTTGTACCGTTTCGCCTGCCTGCTGCAGCCATTTTGTCAGGAGTTTGCCGTATTCGTCAACTATGGGGCGGTCGATAAATCCTGCTCTATATGGCAACGAACACAATCCATCGAATCTTTTATGAATATCGTGATAATTTTCACTTACAAACTCCTCATAACGAGATATTAAAAAAAAACTGCTTGCTATTATATCGGCTTTTACAACCAATTTGCCTTTGATATATTCTATTTGTGGCTCTCCAAAAAGTAGTTCCGTATTTTCTATTTTTTGCAACGGCAACACAGGTATAGACGACTGTTTGCCATACTGTTTGTCATCAAAAAATCCTGATGGAGTGATAATCACACTATATTTGCTATACTCGTCAATATCTGCGGTATAGCCAACTTTGCCCGCAAGATGCCTATTGTCTTGCAAAAGGAATTCGATAATATAATCTACAACTTTAAGTATTTGGGAGCTCAAACCTTATTTTTCTTTAATATTTTCGTTCTCTACGATATATGTTTTTGCAGGATACTTATCAATGAGAGACATATTGTGTGTAGCCATTATTACAGACGTGCCACTGCGCGATATTTCGTGTAGAAGCCCGACTATTTCCGAAGCAATCTCAGGGTCAAGATTGCCTGTCGGCTCGTCTGCCACTATCAATTGCGGAGAGTTCAACAGCGAACGTGCTATAACTATTCTTTGCTGTTCGCCACCCGACAGTTGATGAGGGCGTTTGTATCCTTTCTTTGGCAATCCGACGGTGTTAAGCACAAGGTCTATTTGTTCGTCAACTTGTCGCGAATCTTTCCAACCGGTTGCTTTGAGTACGAATTCGAGGTTTTGACGTACCGAACGGTCGTTGAGCAGCTGGAAGTCTTGAAATATGATACCTATTTTTCGTCTAAGAAAAGGTATTTGCCTACGAGATATTTTTGTTAGATCGTAATCGAAAATCCTTGCCTCACCTCTTTTAATAGGCATATCGGCATAAAAAGATTTTAATAGAGAACTCTTGCCACTTCCCGTTTTGCCACATAGATAAATAAATTCACCCTCCGATACCGAAAAATTAATATCCTGCAAAACGATTAATTCGTCGTGGCAAAGCTCTACATCGCTGTAATGTATAATTTTCATATCTATACTAATATGCTTACTTCTTAATGACTTTCATTTTTTTTATTACCACATCTTTTATCGGTCTGTCATTTTGGTCTGTTTGCTGATTTTGTATTTTGTCCAATACCTCAAATCCTGTAATAACCTCACCAAACACAGTATAACTACCGTCGAGGTGTGGAGTGCCTCCAAAGGTTTTATACGTTTGCCTCTGTTCTTGACTATATTTTATAGGTTCTTGCGGCAAAAGTCTGTTGTTTATCGACTTTTCGAATGTATCCAACTCCGAGTCGGTAACCACCTTACCCGTTACTATATAAAACTGAGAGGAAGACGACATTTTTTCGGGGTTGATATCGTCGCCTGTACGTGCCGCAGCCAAAGCACCGCGTTTGTGGTAATATTTGGGGAATTTTATCTCGGCCGGTATGTTATAACCCAAATCACCGCTTCCGAGCATTTTGCTTTTATCTGCATTTTTCGAATCAGGGTCTCCTGCCTGAATCATAAAGTTTTTTATAACCCTATGGAAAAGAACACCTTGATAAGTCTTGTCAGATACCAACTTAATAAAATTCTCTTTATGCAAAGGAGTGTCGTCATAAAGTTTTACCACTATATTGCCTTCTGTTGTAGTAATCCGAACAAAAGTCTCTTTCTCGCTTTTGGACTGACACTGTACAAGTATCAAAAAGGTAGTACACAAAATCGTTATACAAGTTAATCGTTTCATAAAAATATTGGTTTATATTAATTTTTTATCTCGCAAAGTTAATAAAATAATCCATAATAAAACAGACGATATTTTCGTCGCCTTAGATTACTTATATTCTGTTTTTTCTCCACAAAGCCGGGGGCTAACTTTTTCTCTTTTTGATGGCAATATATGTAATTGCAAATAAGCAAGACAGCCAAACCTATTACTGCCGGTATAACAATCGACAGCCCATTTCCTCCTACGAAAATAACACTATGTATCACTTTTAATAAAGCACCAAGTACAACAACCCATAGTAATGATTTCCACTTTCTTTGCCATATCGTATAAATCAAAAACAGGAAGAAAAGAACTACCGCAACTAAAACAAAAAATTTATCCGCCTCCCATCCATTTGTTAAATATTCTTTTTCAAAGTTCAGAAATCCTATAACTCTTTCATCTACCGTTGTGGGTTGCGGAAACCAAAACATACCCTATTGTAACATAAATCTATCTCACTGTCAAAGTATTGACCTTGATAACGGAACAACACAAATTCAAAGAACTCGCGGCAAAGTTATATTTTTTTTGCCGAAAAAGTCATTTTTTCTGTGGCGAAGCCACAAAAAACCACCCGCCGATGTTCCGACAAAAGCGGAGAAAAACATCTCAATCAAGGTGGTTCTGAAGGTTATTCTAATTCTATGATAAATTTTTTCTCTCTTATAGGAAGGGTATATCTGAACAAAAAATTTATTTGATTATTTCTACAAGTATTTATTTCGTTCTTAAATAATAAGGCTTCTTCTGGATAATAATTCTCCATAGAGATAACTCTATTTTCCAATTCTTCTTTTGTTTCAATTCTAATCTCCATAATAGTACATTCTTCTAATGTACTATTATAATCCATCGGAAAATCTTTCATATCTTGAGAGATTTGATAAGTGATTAAACTTCTTTCGAGATTTATTTTGCCGTCCTTATTAGTTTTTAATCTGATATAATAATCATTTTTTTTTAAGGCTTTTAATATAAAAAATACGATTAAATCAGGTTGAATTTGATGTTTTTTGTTTATGAATAAAAACTCTATTTTTTTAGGTAATACATCATTCATAACTTATCCTCCTCCTTTAAGTATTGTTATTTTGGATATATCAACAGGTATCGCATTTTCTGTTGTACTTTCTACCCCACCTCCTATTCCCCATTGAGGGTTATCATTCGGGTTTACTTTGGTGAATTTTTTATGTCCCGATATGTTTTCTGGATCAATTTCTACTCTATATTTGGGTTTATTGGGCAGTTGATTATGTGTTTTAGCTCGTCCTGCTGTTATATACTTTCTATCTGTATAATATACTTTCTTCGGATTACCATTAATGTCAGTATTCGGAATCGCTTTATTTCTCAATATTGCCTGATATTCACCTTCACCAACATATCTGTAATATTTTTTCTTTTTCCCACACTTCAATCCAAATGGGTCTATTTCCGTATTGCTGTCAAAAACATACCCATAAAGCGTTGGATTATTTCCCGCCAACCCTTATCGGGTCTTGACTGATATAGTTTCCTGTATTCGTGTCATAATATCTAAATCTATTATAATATAAATCAGTCTCATTGTCAAGATATTGCCCTTGAAATCTGAACCTATTATAACATAAATCCGTCTCACTGTCAAGGTATTGCCCTTGATAACGGAATAGCACAAATTCAAAGAACTCTCGGCAAAGTTACATTTTTTTTGCTCAAAAAGTCATTTTTCGGTAGCAAAACCAAAAACCATCCGCCAATGTTCCGCCAAAGGCGGAAAAAAGAAACATCGAATGAGGCGGGTTGTTTCTACTCAATAGCCTTTAATATTCTATTCTCTAAATCAATAGGAAACCAAACTGTTGAAAATTCATATTGTTTAAATTCTTCTCTTGTTATTGGTATCTCTTTTTGCGTGCAAAAATCTCTCAATCGAAAATCGCCGTCCATTCCAAATATCATTTTTAGTTTATCATAATTTGAATGCTTATATTTATCGTAGTTTTCTGTTTTGCCGATTATTCGCCACCGTTTTTTTATAACACCATCCCAAAATATTTGTAATGGGGAAAACAAAATGCCCGAGTTTACTATTTCGTTTATACTTGTTTTAGCAGAACCTCTTTTTTTGAATATCTCTACCAAAACCGAAGAACTCGTCTCTATAACTCTTCCAAATGCAAATTCTTTATCTAAATCTTCATCAGATAATTTCATTTTTAATTTCCAATCATCTTTGGGCATAAACAAGGGGATACAAAATATTTCCCCTGGATAAACAATAATTTTTTCCATAATTCTAATGACATTTAATATTCTTGTATTCTGCTTCAAAAGCCTTTCCTCTTGCATCTGTTCGATTATGTCTGAAAGAATTTTGTTGATTTGTTTTAGGGTTTTATCTATTGTTTTATATTTCTCAATGTAATATTGTTCGTATGCTCTTGCTTTGGCATAGTCAATATCTTTATGTAAATCTACTTTTACATCAGTTGCGGGATTGAATCTACCATTGCCCGTATGTTGTCCTAAACGTACATCTGAATTTTGGCTTATTCCAATATAAGATGGTTTAGCTCCTTCTATCGGAACACCATTCACAATGTCAGCTTTATTATAAAGGGCATAAACATCTTGATTAATACCAAATGTGTCTAATCCCAACGGGTCAATCTGTGTATTGGGGTCGAAAACATATCCGTATAGCGTAGGGTTTCCACCCGCCAACCCTATCGGGTCTTGGCTTATGTAACTACCTGTTTCAGGCGAGTAAGACCTAAACTGGTTGTAATACAATCCTGTTTCACAGTCTTCATACTGACCTTGACAGCGGAACAGCACAAATTCAAAGAACTCTCGGCAAAGTTATATTTTATTTTTGAAATAAAAATAAAGGCAAGGAAAATATCCCTGCCTTTACGCATTTTGTTTCCGAATGATTTATGTTTCTATCGCCAAATTTGGAGCATTACCTGATTAATTTTCTAATATTCCCTCAATTATTCTATATCCTGTAATATTTTCTTTCTCAAATTCCTTTATTATTTCAGATAAAAAAAACACACCTTTTGTTGTTTTGATAATATCATATTCGAGTTTTTCTTTAAGATATAGCCTTTGTGCTGATGCAGTTATTCTTTCATAATCAGCTGTTTCATAATCTTCAACATCTTGAAATTTAACTTGAGTTCCATTTTTGTAATCAAAAAAAGTACTTTTCTCAAAATCGTAAGCATCTTTCGCTAACATCGGAAATCCTAGCAAATAATAGCTCTGACTGAAACTATCAATTTTTGCCGGTATTTTATTGTGTATTGGCAATCTGTATTTTGAAATTATTTCATAAACTCTTTGAGTTATTAAAAACTGCAATCCATGTTCGTATGGACCAAAAGCCATAAAATCCAAATTTTTAATAGATTTTGTTCTAGGGAAGTAAGTGATTATAAAATCATTTTCTACATTTAATAAATGGAAATTAGTTAATAAAATTCTGCTTTTATCTTTATAATTGTCAATAAAAAAGTTATTAAATTCTTTTTCTAATTCTTTATGAGAAAACGATTTTTTATTTTTCTCCACAGCTACATCTCCATCCCTTTTTCCTGTGATACTAGGTGTATAATCTGTATCAATATTATAATATTCCATTGTTCTTTTTTTATTTACAAATAATATTTTTCAAATGAAGACCTTCCTTAAAGTAATCATTTAATTTCATCCCTGATTTTTTCGCATTTGATATATGTTCTAACATTTCATTCTGTAATTTCCGAATATTTTTTAAGTTTAAATTATCAGTATCTACTAAATCTTTAACCTTTTCTCTAACATAATCATTGTACTTTGGATGATTCCCATGAAACGGTTTATCTAAATCTATTAGATTAGAAATATCTGTCGCTTTTTTTGAAATATTTTGAACATATCCTTCAACAGAGTCAAAAGCTGTTTTAAATTGCTTGTATATTTGTTGAGGTATTATGTGGTGTAAATCCAATCCAAAAATATCGACTTCTGTATTACTATCAAAAACATACCCATATATCGTTGGATTTCCACCCGCCAACCCTATCGGGTCTTGACTGATGTATGCACCTGTCTATTGACTGTAATAACGCTTGTAATTATATACTAATTCAGTCTCTGTATCAAGGTATTGCCCTTGATACAAAAACGGCACCAATAAGTCTATCATTTTAGATTTCATAATTTCGTCTCCGCAATTTCTAATTAA
>JBGXXV010000006.1:0-6038 GCA_041814825.1 Bacteroidota bacterium
ATAGAGTTTGTAGTCGGATATATCGCCCTCTTTATTTATACCTGTTGCGTATATGTTGTATTTTCGACCACGATAATCTAATGTAATGGTATCGTTAGGTAAGATTTCGTTTTTTGGCAATGATATGCTTTCGATATTTCTATTGGTCAAAAAAGCCGGATATTCGATTAAAATTAGGCAAGTGTCCTTATTCTCTGTTGTTACCTCCCAGCCTGTGGTTTCGTTTTCTTGGTCAAGTACGGGGTCATAAACATTTGTTATGTTGATAAATGTCTGCTTTAAATAATATTTGTCTCCGTTTCTGAATAGTCCGAACCATTTTTTTTGAGCATCATCGGGATTTACCTCGTCGTTATGAAATGTGCCGACAGGCAGAATCTTAGCCATATAACCGCTGTCTGTCGGATAAATAGTCGTATCTACTACTATGTAATCTGTTGCGACATCATTCTTTGTTGTCTGCAATAAGGAGTCTGAGTCGTTAGTATTGCTTTTGGTCGAATTACAGGCTATTATCCCCAATACAACGAATAGCCATACTGATATTACAATGTTTTTAATCATTTTTCTTATTGTTGTTAATATTCGGTCTCTTCCACTGCTACTACCAATCCGTTGGCAATAAAATTGTTACCTGTACTTAGCTTTGAGATTGTATAAGTCTCTTCTTTGGAGTCGATTAACTCTATTGCAACAAGCTCTTCTACATCGTTTAGTGATACGAATCGGTCGCCATTCTTGATTTTTTTGATATTATCGAAACCCTTGTATTGGCTCGACTTTTCGGAAGCTAACGAAGCCCATCCTTTATCGGTCAAAAAAGGGTGGTCTAATGTGGCTGTTACCTCCAAACCGCTTTTAAACTTATATTTAACCAATTGACAGTGAGTGGATTTTTCGATGTCTTCTATTTTAGACACATTTAAGCCTTTGGTCTTGATATCTATCGACATTACCATATCGCCTATTTTAAGCTCTTCAATACTCTTTCTGCTGTTGTCGGCCATTAATATCTGTGTGCCTTTTGCCAAACAATGCACATCTATGCCATCAAAATATAGCTCTGTAATGACGGTATCGTCGTATTTATCTCCTTTGTAAACTTCGGCGATTTCAAATTTCAATTGCCACCGGCTTTTGGTTCCGATTGTACCGACATTGAATATCTGTTCGGATATTTCGTCTTTGAGATTGAGTACCGCATATAGTTTATTGTCGATATACATATTGAGTCTTTTTACTCGCGAATTGTTTCTGTATGCAGTGCGATTTTTTACATATCCGTTTGCCACAATCACGGTGGTGATTCTTGGCGACTGCTCTGCAAAATAGTAGGTCAGGTATTCGCCCACACCGTATCCTGCCACACCCTCGACCCACGCTGTTTTGTAGCTGAAATCGTGTGCATTATCAGGAACATAACTATTGGCTCCTTGGCTTTTTAGGTGGCTCGATGCTGTTACTTTCTGGGGACCTCCGCCACAATACCAACTGCAACCACCTCCGATAGCTTCGAAAATATCTTCTTTGGTTTCGTATTTTGTGAGCAACTCTTCTTCCAATACAGTAAGCGAGACCGCATCTTTCGCTCCTGACGATATTTGTTCCAATAGAATTTTGTACTGCTCCCACTCCTGCTGTTGTTTATCCGAAAAATGGAGCGGATTTATAGTAGAAGGGTTGAGTTTTTTTACGCCCTGTCCACATATAGTTGTTGCTTGTAGCAATATAGTTAGTATGATAATTGTTGTTTTCATTTTTTGTTGTAATAATTTTAGTTGAAACTTATGTGTTCTGATTTTTATGCCACAAAGTTATTAAATAATTGTAATCTTTATTCAAAAATATTGTGGATATTTGTCCAAAAATCGTTTGACATTGGTTACTTGACGCTAATACATAATATCTTATTATAGAAAAAAGTATTATCTTTGCAGAGTGATAATAAAAATAACAACTACAAGATTAATAAATGAACAAAGACGACAAACAACTTATAGATGCAATAGTAGAAGGTATGCAAGAGCAGAAAGCAAAAAATATTGCGATAGTCGATATGACTAAACTTGAAGCTCCTTGTCCGTATTTTGTAATATGCGAAGGAACATCTTCGCGTCAGGTCGAATCTATCGCCGATACCATGCGTGATTATGTACGCGACAAACTAAAACAGAAACCATTTGCTTACGATGGTTACGAGAATGCAGAATGGATTGCCATTGACTATGGGTCGGTCATTGTTCATATATTTCAGCACGATGTCCGAATGTTCTACGATATAGAGCATCTTTGGGACGATGCTAATATCGAATATATTCCTAACTTGGATTGAGTATCTATTTATATTGCTGCCTTATAAGCGAATACGTACAAATGTATTCGCTTGTTTTTTTTTGATTATGGTGGATAGAGTGATAAAAAAAAGACTTTGCTATCTGATATATCATCAATCGTACCAAAGCACCAATCTTGTTTTCTTTTCTCTTAGGTTGGGGCAGACAGCCCCAATGAAACAGTTTAACAGTTCTACACTTCAACGATTAAACAACAAAGAGACGGAAAACCACAAAAAAAGCAAGGCTACTCTTTTATTTGTGAGCTATCCTTGCTTTTTTGTTTGCAATAAAGTATTATAACCTAAAACTTAGCGGTACGCATATCGCCTGTCTCCGCAAATACTTTGTGCATCTCGAAACAGTTGTTTATATTCAGTGGAGTGTGTCCCGCCGGTGCTTTGGCGAGGTATTCACGCAACAATGGGCGATATTCGGGGTGTACACAGTTGTTGATAATCTCCTCGGCACGTTGACGTGGCGATTTACCCCTAAGGTCGGCTATCCCCTGTTCGGTAATAAGTATTTTTACCGAGTGTTCGCTGTGGTCAATGTGCGATACCAAAGGCACGATAGCACTTATTTTGCCGCCTTTTGCCACCGAAGGACAAGTGTATATGGAGATATATGCATTTCTTGTGAAGTCGCCCGAACCGCCGAGTCCGTTCATCATCTTTGTGCCAAGCACGTGAGTGGAATTGATATTACCGAAAATATCAGCTTCCAGAGCGGTGTTGATAGTGATAAGTCCGAGACGACGTACCATTTCGGGGTTGTTCGACAGTTCTTGCGGACGAAGCACCACATGTTTTTTAAACATCTCTATATTGTGGTTTATATCGTCCATTACAGATGAGGAAACAGTAAGCGAGCAACCGCTGACAAATTTTACTTTGCCCTTGCGGATAAGTCCTATCACGGCATCTTGTATTACTTCGGTGTACATCTCGAATGGCGGGATATGCTCGTTAGTGCCCAAAGAGCCGAGTACGGCATTGGCAATATTACCCACGCCCGACTGAATGGGGAGAAACTCCTTCGGTATCCTGCCTGCCTTTATTTCGTTTTCGAGAAAAAGAGCAACGTTGTTACCGATTGTGGCTGTAACCTCATCTACTTCGGCAAATGGTGCTATTGCGTTTGGAGTAGTTGTTTTTACCACACATATTACTTTCGAGGGGTCAATCTTTACCACAGGCGAACCGATGCGGTCGCTCACGCGACGGATTGGGATAGGCTCTCTTGAAGGAGGGTCGAGAGGCTCGTAAATATCGTGTATGCCGCGTAAGGTGGCAGGCATAGCCTCGTTCAGCTCAATTATGATATGGTCGGCTAAGCGGCAGAGTGTTGGCGAAATACCTACGCCTGCGGTAAGTACTATCTCGCCGTCGTCAGTGATGTCGCACGCCTCGATAACGGCAAACTTCGGTTTTGGCAAAAAACCGTATCTAAGCTCCTGAGCAAGATGCGACAAGTGCATATCGAAATAGGCTACTTCGCCGTTGTTAATGGCGTTGCGCATATCGTTGTGCGATTGGTAAGGAGTTCTGAATATTACCGCCTTGTTTCTTGCCAACGAACCGTCGAGCAGGTTACCGGTAGATGCTCCCGTGTAAACACCTATTTTAAACTCCTCGCCTCTTTGATGAAACTCTTCGGCTCTTTTTGCGATAGCATCGGGTACCGCACTCGGCGAACCCGCAGGTGTAAAACCACTAAAACCTACAATATCTCCATTGTTAATTAGAGCAGCTGCTTGGTCTGCCGTCAAAATCTTGTAATTCATATCAAATCAATTATTTATTACTTATTAAAAATAACGTGCAAAGGTAATAAAAATTTACTCTATTTGAACATACAAAACGGGGAAAAAAATATCAATAGGGCATATTTTGTAGAGTGCTTTTTATTATTTTGTCAAAAAAAAAATATATATTACCTTTGCCGATTGTTAATTTTGACGATATTAGTAATATAAAAAATAATTCACACATAATATGGAGTTTCTAATCAAAGCATTACAACTTATATTGGCTCTTTCGATATTGGTTGTTGTTCACGAGTTCGGACATTTCGGATTCGCTCGACTATTCAAAGTAAGAGTACATAAATTCTATCTTTTTTTCAATCCTAAATTTTCTATTTTTAGAGCAAAAAAAATCAACGGCAAATGGCAGTTCAAGTTATTTGCTCCCAACCTACCCGAACACGTAATACAGGCGGTGGACGAAAACGGAGTACCCAAAACCGATAAAAAAGGCAAACCGGTAATGGTTCCCGATGATATATCGAAACTTGACGAAAACGATTGGCGTCGCTACCCCGAGACAACAGAGTGGGGTATAGGTTGGGTACCTTTTGGAGGCTATTGTGCTATAGCCGGTATGGTGGACGAAACCACCAAAGAGTCTGAACTGGCAAGTGAGCCACAAAGATGGGAATATCGCTCTCGTAAACCGTGGCAACGTTTTTTTATGATTGTAGGCGGAGTGCTTTTCAACTTTATCTTTGCAATACTTATATTTGCTATGTTGCTGTTCAAAAATGGCGAAGAGACATTGCCCGTGAAGAATGCATATCTCGGTTATAAATATTGTGAGGTGGCTCTAAACAATGGATTTAGAAATGGGGATATAATACAAAGTATTGATAATGAAGAAGTAAGTAGTAGTAAAGCTGTTGTTGAAAAATTGATAATAGAAGGCAAACAGAATGTTACTCTCAAAAGAGACGGCGAGATACTGTCTATCGTATTGCCTGCCAATTTTGGAGAACAGATGATAGAGGCAAAGGAAAAACAGTTTATGACACCTATCATTCCTTTTGTTATAGACACTGTTTTGCCCAATACGGCTGCTCAAAAGAGCCATTTACAAAGAGGCGACAGTGTAGTAGGAGTTAACGGCAAACAACTCTCTGATATTGCAGATATTATGGCGGAAGTATCAAACGGTGCCAATAAAAAGATTGCTATCGAATTTTATCGCAACGGACAAATTATAAAAGACAGTATTACTCCCGACCAGAATGGTAAAATAGGAGTTATTCTCAGAGAACCTAAGAATATTTTCAAAACCGAAAAGATACATTACAGCTTTTTTGCCTCTTTTCCTGCCGGCATACGTATGGGTTGGGAGACACTTGTCTCTTATGTCAAACAGTTTAGGTTGGTATTTACTAAGGCAGGAGCCAAATCAATAGGCGGTTTTGCCTCGATAGGCAATCTGTTCCCCTCTACTTGGGATTGGACAATATTTTGGAGTATGACAGCCTTACTTTCTGTTATTCTGGCGTTTATGAATATTCTCCCTATTCCTGTGCTCGATGGCGGATATATATTATTTATATTATACGAAATGATAACAGGCAAAAAGCCGAGCGATAAATTTATGGAAATATCCCTGAATATCGGAATGTTTCTTGTATTGGCTTTATTGATATTTGCCAATGGTAATGATATTATAAAGTGGATACAAAATACATTTTTAGGCGGTAAATGACTGTATATTACGCTTTTCAATAAAAAAGTTATGGAGACTAATGTTTATCTCTATAACTTTTTTCGGCAGTGCTTTCCAAAGTATGATACTCAAATCCACCCAAAGTTGATGTAGAAAAACACAATTTCAAAGGCTTTTATATGGTTTTCTAATTTTTTTGAAAAACAGCAAGTTTTCCGAACCGCTCGGCGTATTCGATGTCTCA
>JBGXXV010000007.1:0-10705 GCA_041814825.1 Bacteroidota bacterium
ACCGTAGGACTACCCCCGAAGGCACAGCCGAGAGCTACACCTTAAATCTTATCGACACTCCGGGACATGTAGATTTTTCGTACGAAGTCAGCCGTTCCATAGCTGCTTGTGAAGGAGCATTGCTTATAGTCGATGCCACACAGGGCATTCAGGCACAAACCATTAGTAACCTATATATGGCTATCGAACACGATTTGGAGATTATCCCTATAGTCAATAAGATAGATATGCCAAACGCTATGCCTGACGAAATCGAAGACCAACTGATTGATATGTTGGGTGTTAAACGTGAAGACATAATCCGTGCCAGCGGTAAGACGGGCGAAGGTGTCGACCTCATACTCGAAGCTATAGTCGAGCGTATCCCTGCTCCCAAAGGCGACCCCGATGCACCGTTGCAGTGTCTTATATTCGACTCGGTATTCAACTCGTTCCGTGGTATTATCGCATATTTCAAAATCGTAAACGGCACTATCAGCAAAGGCGATTTGGTGAAGTTTGTAGCCACAGGCAAGGAGTATGAGGCGGACGAAATAGGGATACTTCGGCTCGATATGCAACCGACACAAACACTCTCGGCAGGCAATGTGGGCTATATTATTTCAGGAATAAAAACCTCGAAAGAGGTAAAGGTGGGTGATACCATTACCCACGTCAAAAACCCCTGTAAGGAGGCTATTGCGGGTTTTGAAGACGTAAAACCAATGCTTTTTGCAGGTGTTTATCCGATAGATACGGAAGACTTTGAAGACCTTCGTGCCTCTATCGAAAAGCTACAACTCAACGATGCCTCGCTTACCTTCGAACCCGAAAGCTCTGTGGCTCTCGGTTTTGGTTTCCGTTGCGGATTTCTTGGTATGTTGCATATGGAGATAATACAGGAACGTCTTGACAGAGAGTACGATATGAGTGTTATCACAACCGTTCCAAACGTTTCGTACAAAGTATATACGAAAAAGGGCGATGTCCTCGAAATGCACAATCCGGCGGGAATGCCCGATGTGATGTTGATTGATAAAATCGAAGAGCCTTATATTCGCTCTTCTATTATTACAAAAGCCGATTATATAGGCGGGATAATGACTCTATGCCTTGGCAAGCGTGGCGAACTTATAAAGCAAAATTATATCTCTGCCGACCGTATGGAGTTGATATTCGACCTGCCTTTGGGCGAAATAGTGTTCGACTTTTACGATAAACTAAAATCAATCTCCAAAGGTTACGCATCGTTTGATTATCAACCAAACGGTTACCGCGAGAGCAAACTCGTAAAGCTCGACATACTGCTCAACGGCGAACCTGTCGATGCTCTCTCGTCGCTCACCCACTTCGACAACGCCCAGACTCTCGGACGTCGTATGTGCGAGAAGCTCAAAGAGTTGATACCTCGTCAGCAGTTCGACGTAGCGGTGCAGGCGGCAATCGGGGCAAAAATCATTGCACGCGAAACCATAAAGGCTGTGCGTAAAGATGTTACCGCCAAGTGTTACGGTGGAGATATAAGCCGTAAGCGTAAACTGCTCGAAAAACAGAAAAAGGGTAAAAAACGTATGAAACAGATTGGTTCGGTCGAAGTGCCGCAAAAGGCATTTCTTGCTGTGCTCAAACTCGATTAATAGTATTTATTGATGGCAAAAAAACGGACATCGACACCCAAGGCTAAACCTAAAAAACGCACCTCAACCAAACAAAAAAGAGGAGCGAAAAAGATAGACCGAAGCGTTTTGTGGGCAGGTATCATAGGCATTTTACTTGCCGTAGGCTTGATTGTCTATTACACATTTTTCGACTATTGAAAATCAACAAAGTATATCACTATACGGATATATTTTTTATCCAAAAAAACAATTAGCTTTTAAAGTAAAAACATTAGCACGACACTGCAATATTTTCCATACTGTGGTGTCGTTTTTTTGCATTTGTTTGGAGTGTATTTTACTCGCAACTGTTAAATTTTATTAAATATTTGGTTGCTCTGCAACATTTTTGATTTTGTAGCGTCTTATTTTTAGGTATAATTAATTTTTTAATAAACAAACGTATAATAATATTTATAAACAATGAAAAAGTATCTATTAGCAGCGACATCGCTAATCACTTGTATATTAAGTAGTTGTAGCGTAGATGGTCCAGTATCGCAAACTGATGAAGGTGTATTTATTTATGGCACTTATATGAAAAACAACAACGATTATTATATACTCAATGATACGGACAAAAAAATATTACTAAAAAACAAGGTTATGTCCGACGATTATTTGGGCAAACGTTTTTTCGTCGTAGGCAAAAGTGCAGATGCCCAAAACTCTGCTTATGACAAAGAGATGTCGGCAGATATGATGGAAGAGTCAACTGTATATAAAATAAATATTGTTGATAGTTTAAAGCAAATCAAAGAGTTGGGTAGTTCAGGTATCGATTTTAGCAGTGATTTTTCGTACAATCACATATATTTTTCGGGCAAATATCTAAATTTTATTTTTTCAATAATATCAATCAATCCCAATAATCATACTTTTACCTATTCATTTGATAAAAACAAAAAAGAGTATTCGCAAAATAAATTCACCATATATATAAGACAAAAAAACAATAATGGCGAAGCTCCCGGTAGCGAGAAAAAATTTTACCCCGTATATTCTTCGCTGGATATGACAGAAATTTTTAACAAAACCGACGAAAATCGTATCACAATAATCATTAACTATATAAACTTGTCGGGCATCGAAAAAGAAGATGTTTATGAAATAAGACGAGATTAGCAAAACATTAAATGAACTTTACACAATACTTTTTTGGCGAGAAAGGGCGATTTTGAGAAAAATCGCTCTTTTGTTTTTTGTTTCAAAAAATAATAGTAATTTTGCAAGTATTAATATATTAATTTAAAGTGATTTTTTATTGGTTTGCCAGATTTATCAATATGAGGAAACTACTTTTTACAATAATACTGACGGCTTTATCACATTTTTGTTTTGCCCAATTTTCCGTTGTCTCGCCTAATGGCTATTTACAAATAAATACCGAACAGAATATAGATGCCGTATTCATTTTTAATGGGATAGCTCCAACGACGGAAATTTCTTATAATGGAAACGAAACATTCGAATGGCGCAAATACGACAATTCATTGGTAGCTAATACACCTAACTTCTCGCCCGAAGATGCCACAGGCTACATAGTATTCGATAAAACCAATAATACCCCGCTCTATCATATTTGGGTTATAGATTATTCTTTATATCCTATTGTTTGCAATTCTCTAACGACAGACGGAAATTGCGATAAACTAACAATTAATACGGATTTTAACGTGCCCGATTTGATTTATCACGATAAAAACAACGGTAGAAAAACATTACCGCGTGTTTTTAACTTAACATATACGGACTATGTATTCAAAGACAAAACATGGCAAGACAATCCGGTATCGACTGATTATACTTATCCTTTTTCACAAATATCGGTAAATCCACCTAAAAAAGATGTAACTATCTGTATTACAGGCGACAATTATGCAGCAGAGTTGGGGACGACCCCTCAAAAAATATGTACCGACTACAAATCGGTAGCAGTAGAATGCCACATAGCAGCTTCTATCGAAAAGCGAAGTGGGACAAACGAATATAAAAGAGACGACTCCGACAATAATACTCTAATAGGGTCGGGACCATTGGTTGTATATCTTGAAAACAAATCGAATCCTACGGCAACATTTTTTGAGTGGAAAATATATAACGACCAGACTCCCGACTCATATTACCGTTATAGCGAAGAAAATGTAAAATATACATTCAATGAGACAGGCAATTACACTGCTTTGCTAAAAGTTATGAATGCCGAAGGTAATTGTATCGGAGAAGATTCGGTAAAAGTCAAAGTATTAGAATCATTACTTGATATCCCTAACGCATTCTCTCCCAATGGAGACGGAATAAATGACGAATTCAGAGTCGTTTTCAAGTCTCTGAAAACCTATAAAATAACTATATTTAATCGTTGGGGACGAATAGTATATGAAAGTACAGACCCTTCACAAGGTTGGGACGGCAGAATAGGCGGTAAGGTTGCTGCAATGGGTACATACTATTATATTATAGAGGCAACAGGTACAGACAAATATATCGAAGGCAAACACCAAGGGAAACATATTACTTATAGCCGAAAAGGACATATCAATTTATTTAAATAAGTTCAAGATAATTTTATAGAATAATTATCTTTGTAAGTTATTTTTTATTGTTGTCCGATAAAAAACCGACATTGCTTTATAATATCTTAATATACAGATATAAAAATATGCTTTTGTTGTGAAAGTGGCTTATCTTGCGAGTTTGTCTATCGGATTATTATAAGGTTTTCCCTATATTCCGCATTAGAAAAGACGTGGAATGTTTTATATTTCATTGGGGCTGTCTGCCCCAACCTAAGAGAGAAAAAACGAGATTGGAACTTTGAGACAATTAATATATCGAACAACAATGAAAAACAAATGCAAACAAAACAGAGCTGAATTTCCGTATGAAATCAGCCCTGTTTGTTTACTTAATCCAAAACTTTTGTCGGACAGCAATGATTAATTAACTACACCTTTGGCTACTACACCTTGGCATTCTACAATGAAAACACCTTGGGGAATTATATTTTTGTCAAAGATATAAAAATTGTCGCTTGTAATATATGACTTTATTAATCTACCTTCGGTACTATATACATTCACTTTCTTATTATTTCCTTTCGGCAAATTGGTTATTTTAATATGAGTATCCGAAACAAGGATATTCATATCCTGTTCTTTCTCCGGATTGTAAATATCTGTGGCTATTCCTTCGTAACCAACAATCTCTCCGTTTTTATCACGTGCCACCACAATCCAATTTTTAGACTCTGCCAATTTGACACTTGCCTGAGAAATTTGATTCTTTTCGGTTGATGAGCCTTCTAAAAATACTCCAAGTATTGCCTGTTGAGGCATTAAAGCGGACATATCGGGTAAGTCAAAAACAAGTTGTTTGGTAGCGTCAAAATTGAATTTATTACCTGCTACTATCAGAACATTAAGTTTTTCATTTTTCGACACATTAAGCTCCGAAAAAGATTGACAGTTTTCGATCGAAAGAGTTTCGAGATTTATATTTTTTGAAACATCCAATTTTTTCAAAGTATTCACACCGGCTGCCGTAAAAGTTGTAAGCTCAGGATTGTTAGATAAATTCAACTCTGATACTTTTGTTGAGTCCACATAAAGAAATATCAATTCGGGACATTTGGTAACATCCAATACGGACAAATCCTTGTTGCCTATAACAGCAATGCTTTGCATATAAGGCATTTTGGTAACATCAAGAGTTTTTATTTGATTATATCTTACATCAAGTATTCTCATATTTTCGGGGTTACCAAACTTTATATCGGTTATCTTATTATCATAAACAGCCAAATTTTGCAACATTTCATTTTTGGATAAATCCAATTGCGAAAGATTACATTCGTATGCTTCAAGCATTTCCAATTGATTATTTGCAGAAACATCTACACTCTTAATCAACGGGTTTTTAGCTACACTTATTACTTTAAGATTTTTATTGTTTTTGAAATCGACTGTTTGTAGTCTCGGATTTTCGATTATATAAAAAGTCTCCAAATCGGCAAATCTATCTAAATTAACCGAAGCCAAATCATTCATAGACAAACGAATCTCTCTTAATGTGCTTGGGAATTTCGAAAAATCTACATCTTTCAAACCACAAGATAAAAAACTTACATAATTTAGATTTTTATTCGCCGATAAATCTACGGCATTAGGAAGTTCGCTTTGATTAAAAGAGAGCTGTTCTATAAAGTTATTTTCGGCAAAGATAACATTTTTCGTTTTGCCAATAGGAGCAGACAACCCCGTAAATCTTCCGTAAATTTTAATTTGATTTCCCTTAATACGAAAATTACCTTCTGCATCCACATCATTTGCAGGCTTTTTGCCATACCCTGCATCTATAAATACGGATTTAAAATCTTCTTCGTCTCCGCTAAGGGAAAAACTAATAGTACCTTCGTAATCGGCTTCATCGGTTGTATATATTATAACAACCGGATTATCCTGTGCCTGCACATAAGCACCCATCATAACAAACATAGCAAGAATAAACACAACCTTTTTGTCTATTCTCTTTTGCACACATTTCTTAAACAATTCCATTATCACCAATGGAAATTTGAGGCGTTCAATACTTTTTACTCTCATACTGGTTCTAATTAATAATAAAATAATTAACATAAAATGTTAAATTACAAAATTAACACAAAATTACTATTCAAACACCAAAATTTTGATTTTTTATTATAAACAAACATAAATTAAAATTTGGTCTTATTAAAATCAGATTGTTTCAAATAAAAAACAAATATTATTCATTAATATCTAATAATTATATAAGAAAAAGTAGTATCTTTGCATTCTGAAAATTTAATTTTAACAAACATCATATTTATCTGATTATAAAGCAATAATGATACACCTATTAGATATTATGACAGAAATGGAATTTGTAAACGAATTTTTCATAACCTACCTTGAATGTTTATTCTGACAATATTTTGTACAAAAAATTTTCAGTCTATATTAATCAAATGCAAAAAAAAATCATCTTCTTTCATCTTAATAGATATAATCTATATATAGAAAGAATTTACCTAATTTAATACCTAATAAAACATAAATTCTGTTTTTATACGGAATAATATGTACCTTTGCACATTTATTTCATATATAAGCAAAAAGTAACTATAAAAAAATTAAATATCTATGTCAAACAAAAAAATTATTACTTGTGATGGCAATCAGGCTGCTGCTCATATATCTTATATTTTTTCGGAAGTAGCTGCCATTTATCCGATTACTCCTTCATCGACAATGGCAGAATATGTCGATGAGTGGGCAGCAAGCGGCAAAAAAAATCTATTCGGAGAGACAGTTCTTGTACAAGAGATGCAGTCGGAAGCCGGTGCCGCCGGCGCCGTTCACGGCTCGTTGCAACTCGGAGCACTTACCACTACATATACAGCTTCGCAAGGACTCTTGTTGATGATTCCCAATATGTACAAAATAGCCGGCGAACTTTTGCCCTGCGTTTTTCACGTATCGGCTCGTACTATTGCCTCGCATGCTTTGAGTATCTTTGGCGACCATCAAGATGTTATGGCGGCACGTCAAACAGGTTTTGCGATGCTTGCCGAAGGTTCCGTTCAGGAGGTGATGGATTTGGCAGGTGTGGCCCACCTTGCCACAATCAAAAGCCGTGTGCCTTTTATCAATTTCTTCGACGGATTCCGCACATCGCACGAAATACAAAAAATAGAAAGCCTCGATGCAGAAGATTTTAAAAATCTGGTAGATTGGGAAGCTCTCAACGAATTCCGCCAACGTGCCTTAAACCCCAACGCTCCGGTATGTAGAGGAATGGCCGAAAATCCGGACCATTTTTTCCAACACAAAGAGGCTGTCAATCGCTATTACGAGGCTGTGCCCGAAATAGTGGAAAACTATATGAAAGAGATTGCCAAAATCACAGGCAGACAATACAATCTATTCGATTATTACGGAGCAGAAGATGCCGACCGCATCATTATTGCTATGGGTAGCGTTACGGAAGCCATTCGCGAGACAATCGACTATCTGAGCGAAAAAGGCGAAAAAGTGGGGCTTGTGGCAGTTCACCTCTATCGTCCGTTTTCCGTAAAACATCTTTTGGGAGCAATACCCAAAAGTGTGAAAAAAATCGCCGTACTCGACCGCACAAAAGAGTCGGGTGCAAGTGGCGAACCTCTCTATATGGACGTTGTGGAAGCTTTTGCTCAATATTCGGAGCAACGACCGCTGATAGTCGGAGGTCGTTATGGTTTGTCATCGAAAGATACTACACCTGCACAGGTATTGTCGGTATATGAAAATCTTGCGTTAAACATACCGAAACACCGCTTTACCATTGGAATAGTAGATGACGTAAATTTCACCTCGTTGCCAATGAAAGATGAGATTGCCCTAAATGAAGGCTCTATTTATGAGGCTAAATTCTACGGATTGGGAGCAGACGGTACTGTGGGAGCAAACAAAAATTCCGTAAAAATTATCGGCGATAATACCGATAAATACTGTCAGGCATATTTCTCTTACGACTCGAAAAAATCGGGCGGTTTCACATGCTCGCACCTGCGTTTCGGCGACCACCCTATTCGTTCCACTTATTTGGTAAATACGCCAAACTTCGTGGCTTGTCACAATCAGGCTTATTTGAGAATGTACGACGTTACTCGCGGATTACGCAAAAACGGCACATTCCTGCTCAATACAATATGGTCGGAAGAAGAGTTGCACAAACATTTGCCAAACAAAGTAAAACGTATTTTTGCCAAAAACAATATTACCGTTTATTATATAAATGCTACTCAAATAGCTCGCGAAATAGGTTTGGGCAACCGTACAAACACTATTCTGCAATCGGCATTTTTCCGCATTACCAATATCATACCTATCGATTTGGCTATTGATGAGATGAAAAAATTCATTACCAAATCTTATGGCACCAAAGGTCAGGAAATCTTGGACAAAAACTTTGCCGCAGTAGACCGCGGAGGCGAATACCATACTCTGAAAGTCAATCCCGACTGGGTCAATTTGCCCGATGACGAAGAGGTAAAAAGTTCGGCTCCCGACTTCGTAAAAAATGTTGTGTTCCCAATCAACCGCCAAGACGGAGATTTGTTGCCCGTATCGGCGTTCAAAGGTATAGAAGACGGAACATTCCCCGTAGGTACAGCCCGTTGGGAAAAACGCGGGGTATCTCCTTTCGTACCCGAATGGAATTCGGACAACTGCGTGCAATGTAACCAGTGTGCATACGTATGTCCTCATGCGTGTATCCGTCCGTTTGTACTCGACGAAAACGAACAGAAAGGTTTTGATGCCAATATGCTGGATATAAAAGCACCAAAAGAGATGGCAGGTATGAAATTCCGCATTCAAGTAGGAGTAATGGACTGTTTGGGCTGTAGCAACTGTGTCGATGTTTGTCCCGGTGTAAAGAAAGACGGTGTACAACAAAAAGCCTTGGCAATGAAGCCGTTCGAGACACAGGAAAAAGAAGCCGAACGTTGGGAATATCTCACTACCAAAGTAAAATCGAAACAGCATCTGGTAGATATTAAGGCTAATGTTAAAAATTCGCAGTTTGCACAACCTTTATTTGAGTTTTCGGGTGCTTGTTCGGGTTGCGGCGAGACTCCTTATGTCCGTCTGGTAACACAATTGTTCGGTGACAGGCAAATGGTAGCCAATGCCACAGGATGTTCGTCGATTTACTCCGGGTCCGTACCATCTACACCATATACCACCAACGAAAAAGGACAAGGTCCGGCGTGGGCAAACTCTCTGTTTGAAGATTTCTGCGAATTTGGTTTGGGTATGCAACTGGCAACCGAAAAGATGCGTGAACGTATAGTAAAACTTTTCAAACAAGGAATAGAAAACGAACATACGCCTTCGTCGGCAAAAGAACTTATGCAGGCGTGGATAGACAATATGTTCGATGCCGATAAGACCAAGGAGCTTGCACCGCAATTGGAGGCAATGATAGAAGAGGGTATCAAAATAGCCGACTGCCCTGTGTGCAAGGAGCTGAAAGGACTGACCCAATACTTTATCAAACGCAGCCAGTGGATTATAGGAGGAGACGGAGCAAGTTACGATATCGGTTACGGTGGTCTCGACCACGTGATAGCATCGGGCAAAGATGTCAATATTCTTGTACTCGACACAGAGGTTTATTCAAATACCGGCGGTCAATCGTCCAAATCTACTCCGATAGGTGCTATTGCCAAATTTGCGGCATCGGGCAAACGTATCCGTAAAAAAGATTTGGGTATGATTGCCACCACTTACGGATATGTTTATGTGGCACAGATAGCAATCGGAGCCAATCAGGCACAGACCCTCAAAGCTCTCCGCGAAGCCGAAGCATACAACGGTCCTTCGATAGTAATAGCTTATGCTCCGTGTATTGCCCACGGTATAAAAACAGGTATGGGCAAAACACAGGAAGAACAGGCAAAAGCCGTAGAATGTGGATATTGGCACTTGTGGCGTTATAATCCCGAACTCGAAAACGAAGGGAAAAATCCGTTCCAGCTCGATAGTAAAGAGCCCGATTGGAGCAAGTTCCAAGCATTCTTGAAAAATGAAGTCCGTTTTGCCTCTCTGTCGAAACTGTTCCCCACAGAAGCCGAAGAACTTTATCAAGAAGCCGAAAACAACGCAAAAAGGCGTTACGCCGGCTATGTGAGAATGAGTAAAATGGAGTATTAATTACATAATAAAACCAGTTTATTGAATAAAGTTGTCTCTCTTTACGGAGAGGCAATTTTTTTCATTGCTGTCCGATAAAAAAAACCGACATCAATCTGTAATATCTTAATAAGCAACCGGATATATGCTTTTGTTGTGAAAGGGGCTTATCTCGTACATTTGTTTATCGGGTTATTATGAGGTTTTCCATATATTCCGCATTAGAAATGACGTGAGGCTATCGGAATGTTTTAACATTTCATTGGGGCTGTCTGCCCCAAGCCCCGACATACTTTTCTTGTCTTGACACAAGAAAAGTATGCAAAAGAAGGTCAAGGCTGACGTTCCGAGCCGACCCACTATGCGCAT
>JBGXXV010000008.1:0-12275 GCA_041814825.1 Bacteroidota bacterium
AAAAAGTTAGCACTTTTGCGATTGAACGAGGGCAGAGCAGAACTTGTTCGAGCTATGTCGAGCGTATGCACTGCCGTAAGGAGCTTCTTTTGCATACTTTTCTTGTCTTGACACAAGAAAAGTATGTCGGGGTCTGGGGCAGAAAGCCCCAATGAAATGTTAAACCATTCCGATAGCTTCACGTCTTTTCTAATGCGGAATACAGAGGAACCCCTCATAATAACCCGATAGACAAACACAAAAGATAAGCTCCTTTCACAACAAAAGCATATTTATATCTGTATATTAAGATATTATAAAGCAATGTCGTTTTTTTATCGGAAGAAATAATAAAAAACAAACCGCAACCCTATTTATTAGGATTACGATTCGTTTTTTTATGGATTCACAAAAACTATTATTCTCTTATAATAATTTTGAATGTTTTTTTCTTTTTAGCAGTTTTTACATCAACCATATACACTCCGGCAGCTAATTGTACAGATATTTTGTTAATGCCCTGTTTTACACTACTCGCAACTATCTTGGCTCCTGCCGTGTCGAATAGTGTCATTGAGCCTGCCGACAAAGTCATATTATTGACAATTAGCATATTATTACCTTCTACGTAAGCGTCCAAAAGGTCTATCGACGGATCGCTCTCTATATCTGTCGTTGTATTGTTGGCATCGACAAACATAAATCTTTTTTCGATGTCTCCTTTTGCCCCGGATGTAAAGCTATATATGGTAGTATCTGTCTTCACAGGCGTGTAGATATTAGTTTTTAAATCTAACAAACGCAAGTCTGCATAATTGTCCAATTGTGATTTTATTATGGTAAGCGTATATACGGTATCGTTATTCGAGCGAAAGCTAAACGGCTTATCCACAATAGAGCTACTGCTACTCACTTGTAAATCTCCATCGTTGGTTTCGGTAAATATTATTCCCGAAGAGGTTCTTGATGTAAGTTTATAGCCATCGTATCCGTTATCGAACCCGTCTGTAGCATGAGGTGTCTCTATCAACCACATTACATCGGTAGATGTCGTGCTGTTTAGCAACACTTTCAAATAACCCGTAATTCCCGTATTTGCAGGAGCCTTTTGAGGCTGTGTGTTGTTAGATACTCCGACCGAACTATAAATCAATTTTACCGTAGCATTTGCTCCGTTAGGAGTCATCTCCGTCTCTTTGAATTTAAGCAAAAATCCCTGCATAGAAGGTATTTTGTTGTCCCATACTATATGGGCCACATTTTTGGGAACACTAAAATAACTACCCGCTGCCGAAGTCTCTGTCTGTGGAACCGCACCACCGTGGTTGTCGCCCCAGTTTTTAAGACTTCCCGTATTATAGAAATACACACTTTGCTCTACTTCTTGCGGAAAATCGATTTGGGATATGTTGATAGCTGCCGTGTACGAATTGCCAAAAATATTTTGCCCCAATCCCCAATGTTTCAGTTTTGCATCCGTACCCGTATAGCCCACTATTGCAGGAGCTTTACGTGTCAATATCAAATGTTTGTTTTGCAGATACAACTTGCCGCTTATATTATATGTACGTGGGTCTTTGGAGGTTATTTCATAACCTTTAAATGCGGTCATGAGGGTATTGTTCTTAACGGTCTTCCATTTGTTAAAAAACCTACTGTTGTTTTCCCCGTTATAAGCTTCGTCGTACTCTTTGATATATGCTCCGTAGAAAGCAGCTTCCGGCATAATTTCCTCTACCGGAATGCCGAAGAATTGCCATCTGTAACTAGACTCAAATCTTTGCCCGAATGTAGGACTGCCCGGTATATTGTCTATCCATGTTTCGGACATTTCGGATTTATACGCTTTGGAATACATCTGCACAGTGGCATAAACAGGTTTGTCTGTGGGTTGCCCTGTAATGATAAGTGTACCGTTCGGTTGTTCTTTTTGTGCAAGTATTCTTATTTTATTTGCTTTATCCGGTGTTTCGCTTCCCGATATTGTATCTGCCACCACCAACGACTTACCGACAGGTATGACGGTAGCAAAAGATGTTTCGTTTACCAACTTACCAATAGTTCTATTATTGTCAAGCACAAGGTCTTTTACCGCATCTCTGCCATTGTTTGCTACTGTCGAAAATATTATATCCTCGTTTGTGGAAGGTACTCTGTTTTTCGACCAGTTAGATGTCGTATTCCAGTCGGAGGTATTATCTCCGATCCAATAGCAACAAGGTTTTATTTTAATTCTAAAATCCCATTTACAAGCAGAGGCTCCAAAGGGGACTGCGTGATAAAGTTTCTCTCCAATATCCGAATATGATGTCGGGAAGTTAGTTGCGGCAGTGTACTCTGTTGCTCCACTTGCAGGTTTTACTATCTGAACTCCATCTTGGGTCTCTATCACTATCTGATTATAAAACCGAGTACCCGGAGGGAATATTTTAGAAATCTCTTTAAACACATCTACCCCGGGGTCTTCGCAGAATACAAACGGTTTGGACAACGATGTGCCTTCGGGCATATCGGCACAGTTGTTGTTTACAAAGTCTTGGGCATCAATCTCAATAGCCAACGGACTGTATATTGGTTCATCTTGGCACTCGCCGTCCATATAACCCCTTATAAACCTCAAATCTCTTAGTTCGTTACCGGAGATTTCGCCTCTACCATTTATTTTACCTTCCAAAAGTATCTTTGGACGACACTCTTCGTACACCAACAAAAAGCAGTTGGTAGTAGCTTTTAGCTTAAACTTCAACTTAGCCAAATTAGAGGTTTGCGATATAGGGAGCGTTCCGATATTCCATCTAAGCAGCTTTGCCCCGCTTACATCTATCTCTTGAGGCTGTTGACCTGTGGTAACCTCCGACGAATATGAAGCCGAGTAGCTTACCAACTCTGCGGTATATGGCACGGGAATATCAATGGAAACATCTAATATACGCTCCTGACTTGGGTTAGACAATGTCAGCTCGTACTCAACCTCTCCATTTGGCAATACCTGTCCACCGGGAGTATATGGAGTACCGCCGGTAGTGGTTATCTCCACGTGCCCCTCTACGTTAGGGACATAGGCATCTACTGCCATAGCTATACACGATATTATGTAAGTATCTCGGGTAGTACCATATCTAAACTTTGTTGATGTTTGGTTGTTTGTTATAATAGTATTACCCGGGTTGTTGACATTAAACATAGCGATATCAACACCTAAGTTATTCACATCGTTGGGATTACGCGGGTTTGTAGCCGGGATAGAGCTATTAAAGAAATTCGATGTGGTGTTGCCACTATGGCTTAGACGCACCCAATCGTTAGTAGTACCCTGTCTTAGTATTTCAAAATAATCTCCGCTAATAGACCTATCGCCCTCTCCGGCAATAAGCCCAAGTTTAAGATTGACTGCTCCGTTTTGAACTGTCTTAAAACCCGATATAGGGAGGTCATATCGAGCTACAATCGCCCCTCCGACATAAGCATGTCCGTCGAAAACGGTTATATCACGCCATTTCATTTTGGAGTTTTCGTATATTACTATCATACCCCAACCGCCAAAATAACCGGTACCACCTCCATTACCTTCTCTAAGTGCAATATCGGCTACGGTGTATTCCCCCATACCATGTGTCCTTACAAAGTCCGTAACTTCGGCATAAGCAGAATACATATTACCATCGGCATTGTTCGGGAAATATATATCGGTGTCTTTCGCTTCTACGTTTAAATGTGCTCCGTTGGCATGCTTAAGTCGCACCTTCCGCTTGTCGAAAGTTTTAGTAACCCCGCTTTTAGTAATCGAAAAAGTCATAGGACTCGCCGTATTATTGTGTGCTCTACCTATCCAATAAAGACCAGCGTACACAACTCTCGAACACTTTGGCTTGGCTCCCTGCTCGTTTGAAAATTGCAACGTCGCAGACGAAGAGTTCCATGTAGTCGGGTCGCCATCTACATCGACATATCTCATATCCGCAGCATTATGAGCATTGGGGTCATACTGAACCAAAGTCAGATTTGTATTTCCAATCATTTGGAAATCTCCCTTAATGTTGTAAATTTTTGTGTCCGGGGTATATTGAGAAGTACGCTGGGTAAAATCTTTACGCACTTGACCATAAATCGAACCCGACACAAGAAATAAAACCAATACAAACAGTGTAAATTTTTTATTCATACGTTCAAATTATTTTAATTAATAAATATGAGTTCGGATATAGATTTTCGCATATAAACAAATAACTTATAGCTACTTAAAAAAACAAATCTATATATTAATATGCAAAGTTACATAATATTTTTTATTAGCGGAACAATATTTAACTCTTTTTTTATTATTTTCTTAATAAATTTAAAGCAATTGTTCAGCACACACATTATCAGAAGGTTGTTTTGTGTTTTTTTATATACTTTACTTTGGCTTAGATATAAGGATATATCGGATATCTAAAACAGTAAACATAAACCGACAATGTAATATCGGGATATTTTTTACCGAATATCGTGCAGCGACAAACAATCGTTAAATCTCTATTTTTTTGCAGTATCTTTCGTATTTCTTGATTGCCAGTAAAAGCAATAAATTAAGACAAATAATTTCGAAGAGCAAATAAATCCAAAAATTCTGCGTCAAAACAGCAACAAGTAAAGCAATAGAGCGACCGTTGAATGTAGTTATATTGAGGTAAGGCATTACTTTGAGACTTGTTTTTCGTAGCAACAATCGTATATCTTCGGGAAAGTCTTCGCCATACTTCGAAGAGATACGTTTTAGCATCTTCTGCAACTGAGGTGTTACCCAAATTTGAACAGTGGTGTAATAAATATAAAGCCTGTACAGAAACCTATTGATACCTTTCGGCATAGCTGCATGTTTGGCTTTTACCCGCTCGACGGTATCGAACTCCTCTCCTTTTTTTTGCGATATAAAATACAGATGAGCCGTTTTGTAGTAATCGGTAATACCTGCTTGAATAAAATTAGATGCTCCTGCTAATGAAACAGCTAACCATATAACCCAGCTTTCGTCTATTTCGCCGGATACCCTAAGAGCTATGCTCAAATAAATGGAGATAAACCAGAAATCGCCTGCAAGTCCGTCCAATATTCTGCCAACTTTCGACTTTATTCCCGTAAGACGTGCCAATTGACCATCTACACAGTCCAGAATATTTGCAAATACCAGCAAAACAAATCCGAACAGATTTATCCAAATATGTTGCGGATACAATAGCATACCGGCAAATACACCTATAAAAATAGATATAATGGTAATAACATTGGGTGTAACGGAAGTACGAGAGAGTAGCAGAGCAATTCTGTATCCTATGGGGCGATAAAACACTCTATCCAAAAAATTTTCTGTTTCGATTGATTTTAATGAATCTTCAAACTTTTTTTTTGTCTGTTCCATCTTTCCCATTATTAGTTATTTATAAGAATAGCCTCCGTCTATTTTCACAATCTCTCCGTTAAAATATTGATTGTCGGCAAGCATAAGGAATACATCGGCTATCTCTTGCGGTAAGCCGAATCGTCCCAAAGCGATTTTGTTTTCGATATTGCGACGTATTTCGGCAGGTTTGGTTAGTTGCCAATCCGTATCTATAAAACCCGGAGCTACTCCATTCACCCTAATATCGTATGGGGTAAGATATTTCACAAGATTCTTGACCAAAGAGTGCGTAGCGCTTTTGGTAACACCGTAAGAAAGACTTGTACCGTGTGGTTGTATGCCCATTAGAGAGCCTGTAAAAAGCACACATCCTCCTCGGTTTATACGGTTTATTATCTTCTGCAAAAGAAAAACGGGGAAATGAATATTCGCATAAAAAACTCTATCCCAATCCTCAAATACAGTATCCTCAAAACTGCTTCTCAAAGTGATAGCCGCATTAAAAACCACTATATCCAAAAAAACGTTTTTATTCTGTAAGTAACTGTATATATACTCTATTGAGACACTTTGCGTGGAGTCTGCCTTTATTGTATCTACCTCTACGGGGTAGGCATTTTTTATCTCTTGTACGCTGTTTTGGGCAGCTTTACTGTCCGAAGAGTATGTTAAAATCAGATTATATCCGTTTTTTGCGAAATTTTCCGCAATCGCTCTTCCTATCCCTTTGGTGCCACCCGTAATCAATGCTGTTTTAGACATGCTGCTCTCCAATATTCTCACTTCAAATCCGGTTTGGCTTTCTGTTGGTGCAAAAGCGTTTCGGCATAAGAGTCGTGAATGCTTTTTTTGAGGTTTGAGGTAGAGACACCCATTCCGTAAGGGAAATAAAAAACCTCAACTCCAAGTTTCTTTAAATAGTCATATTTACCGAACCAGTCGTCGCCAACGACAAAAGCGTCGATATTCAACTTCTTGACGGTTTCGGTATGGTCTAAGGTATGTTGTGGTATTACCAAATCGGGCGTTTTAAGAGCCTCTATTATCTGCATCCTTTCGTCGAAAGGAATAGCAGGCTTCGCTTTATAAGAACTCACAAGTTCGTCGGTAGAAACACCCACTATCAAAATATCGCCCAATGCACGAGCATAATTAATCATTCGAAGATGATTGTAGTGAAACAGGTCAAACGTACCCGAAGTATAAACGATTGTCTTTCCTTTAAACATCTCTATTTTCTTTCAAAGTTGCAAAATTACTCTTTTATTTTCAATAAACATTCAAAATCATTGTTTTTTTACTTACCTTTGTAAATTAATCCATACTTATGAGCAAAACAACAGATTTAATCAATAAGTTTTCGTCCCAAGGAGGTTTTTTTGTATTCCTCAGGTCGCAGCTATCGTCTCAAATAGCATCTATTGTTGATAACGTACTGGCTTTTTCGCTAAAAAAGTTTTTGGATATTATACGAATAAAAGTCATATACATATTCTCTTGGGGCATCGACTCCTATGTTTTTGCAACGTTTATAGGGCAAGTATGTGGCGGTACGGTGTCGTGTATTCTCAACTACAAATGGGCTTTCAAAAACCTGAATGTAAAGCTGAAATATGTAATCATAAAATTTGTACTTATATGGTTAGGGAGTGTATTTTTAAATACTTTCTTTACTTTTATTATTACCGAATGGCTGAAAAATACCAAGATAGCTGCCAAAATATTCGGGGTGTACAACTCCGACGATATTTTCATCTTCGTAAAATTGTTGGTAGCCGTCATAATAGGCGTCGTTTGGAACTTTTTGATGTATAAACATTTTGTGTTTAGAGACATAAACTATAAGAGAGTTATAACAAGAGTATTGAAAAAACATTAACCATTCCTTCGTCTTCTTTTTGTAGGTCGGCAAATGCCCCTTTTCGGAAACATTATCGGTATTCGTAGTCCACGATTTCGATGGGTTTCATTCGGAAGTCCGCAAATATGACAGATATAATACTGCTTCTCATTAATAAAATCAAATTTGTCGCCTACAAACGTGTAGCTATCACAAATTATAACGATAAGGGATATGGCAGATTTCGCCACTGTCGCGAATGGCACTCAAATAAAAATCATTGAGAGAAAAAATTGTTTTCTCTCAATGATTTTTATACTTTTATTTTTTATTATTTTATCGTACAATCAGTTTTTCGATTACATAATTCTCATTTTTAAGATACAGTTTCAAATAGTATATTCCGAAAGGAATGTTTCTTACATTTATCATCTGTTCATCACCTTTGTCAATGAGAGTGCCACTTAAATCAAACAGTTGCCATCTAACAACTTCCTCATCAAGCATCACTTCCGTTTTTGCGGGATTGGGATAGAAATAAGTTTTATTACCAACACTAACATCCTCATTATTATTTGTTTGCGAAACCTCTATATCAAGTTTTTTGGTCTCTGCCCTACCCGATACATATACGGCGGTTACTTCTACCGTATGTATTCCCGATTTCAGATTGCTTAATGTGATATTTTTTTCCGAATAATTATCGGCTATTACTTCCCCGTCAAGTTTGACCTCATATTTTGCACGGTCAATAAGAGGCTTCTTTATGGAGCCATCTGCATACGGACACTCCTCTCCCACAAACAAATTATCTATCATAAGAAAAATAGATTTTTGAGAAACATGAGCAATTACCATCCGTGATGCATCTCGGGGGATATTCAATTCTATCAATTGCCAATCTTTATCGGATATTTTGACAGATTGATTAATCCATATAATATCTGACGGAGTTTTGGGATATTCCGTTTTTGTATATCCTATGTTTATGATTTCGTTGCCAAGCTGATTGGAAAAACTTTTTACCATAAATCGCAACATTGCCTTACCATCGAACTTCAAAACAGGAGAAAAGATATAATCTTGATTATCTGCATTTCTATTACCAAACGAAGCCAAATATTGTCTGCCTCCATAAGCTATAGACGCTTTATCTAAAAAAGCCATATTGGGGTTGGTCTCGTACGGATTAAATACCAAATAGCTCATAGCCTCACCCGAATGTTTGAACGTAAGTCCTTCAAATTCTACGGTAAGAGCTTTGTCCAAATCCCAATAAATCCAATTTTGGGTCGGCGTTGCAGGCTCCATCGCGAATGCGGGGTATTCTTCAAATCCGTCGAATATATAGTTGTCGCTATTCCACGATAGTATGATTTCGGAAAGCTTGTCGGTCGGTATGGCTTTGAGGTTATACGCCGCAAGCAGACGCTCTTTAAACATCAAATCATATTGATATTCGTTTTCTTTATCAAAACGAATACTGTCCGATACAATATCTCCAAATCCATCTAAGAGTGCGGTTAATTTATATATTCCCTTAGGCAAAGTTACCTTCCATTTATTATTGTCATTGTTTGAAGCCTGATAGATTTGTCCCGAATCGGAAACATCTTCCAATATTATCTCCATATCTGCACCATAATTTCCCGCATTGGTACTAATATTAAATGTTACCTGAGTTTCCAAATCTTTGCCCAAAATCTGTGATAGGGCAAAAGAAGATTTTTCGGTATCGGATACCACACTTTTTACGGCATATCTGTAATACCCCATCGGGAGATTGCCCCACTGGTCGTCCCAAAAAGAACTTACTTCGTTTGTTGTCTCTCCTATCAATAGCCACTCCGCAATATTGTCGTTTGCCTCCGCCCTACGATAAATCTCATACGCCGTATGACGCTGCAATGTATTAGGGAGCTTGTTTTCGGCATTCAATGGTGTATGTTCGATTTGTATCAGAAGATTTTTTTCCATATTATGGTTATCCAAATACTCGAACGGCGACGAGGTATAATCATTGTTGATTACATGTACATTGCGGGTAAATGGCAGACCTATGCTCGTACCTCCGTCTGCACGAAGACTCAAATAACCGTTATAACGAATTGCTATCAACGCCCCTCCTTTGATACAAAGAGGTTCGGGCAATTCATAACTGCTCCACCGGTTATCAACATTATCAATACCTGTTTTTTCATAAATAATATTATTGGTAGGTTCGCCATTGGCATCTAATGCAAATACAACCAAATCTACCAACTTGTGCGGTCCTCTGTGTTCGTCTGTTTGCCAAGATACTTTCGTAAGAGCCATATCTCGACGAAAAACAGTCCCCACGATACTATTGGGAGTATATGAAAAAATCCCGATACGAGCAATCCCTTCGCCTTTATAATAATACAAAGGAGAGGCATCGATAGGCTCACTCCATGTAACAATATTGCCGGTATAGTATGGAGCTGCCTCAACCAAACGGGGAGCTACAGCCTTGTCTTTTAGTTCTATGACGGATATATTCGATATATTCTTGTCAAGGATTAATGTATCTGAATAAGGATATAATCCCAAACACGATACATTAAGTATATATTCGCCTTCATATATATTGGAGAAATAATACTCTCCCGTTTCATTGCTACCTACGATATATTTTGAGAGATTTCCCATAGAGGTCAGAGTAACGGTTGCTCCATTAAGCGGCAAACCATTCCCATAAGTTACTTTACCTCCGATATTAAGTTTTTCCAAAGGGTTCAGTTCGCAAACAACCTCTGTCTCCTCCTCTGTTTTGACCTCTACTTCTTTAACAAAAACGGCATATCCTTCTTTTGAAACTTCTATCGAATAAACGGCTTCGGGTATATTTGTCAGTCGCCACTTCCCTTCGTGGTCGGTTTGAACTCCAAAATCCGTACCTTTGACTCTTACCACAGCACCGGATACTGCACTACCATTGCTTTGTACCTGCCCATACAAAACACCTTCGCCTGCTTCGGCAATATCAATACTATGTACTTCCAGTTGATACATATCGGGGTCAGAAAACATACGTATGGCAATATTATAGCTTTCACTTGACGGCAAAGTAAAGTCATCTAACTTAAAATAGGCTTTATAGCTATTACGCCCTCCTTCGGAGTTTGTTACTTCGTATTCGGATATTTTGAAAAAATCGGTACTAAGCACATCTTCGGTATTACCTTTTCCTATATGTAAGCTCATCTTTTCGGGAGTATATTCGTCATAAGAAGAAGCTACGATATTGATTTTATATTTAATCCCTTTTTTCAACAATATAGGCGAAGATATAAGCCAATCGTCTCCCGGTAGCGAACTATAAATACATCTTACTCCATTATTTATCATTGTTCGTTCCCATGTTTTACCGTCTTTATTACGGTCAATTATTTTCCAAAAAGCCATATCTTCATTTGTAAAAATGCAATGATAGGGCAATTCATAAGATGTACCATTCCATTTATTAACCTGTGATTGTAACAAAGGAGTATAAATCAATCCAATAAAAAAGAATAAAAATAAAGCTGTTTTCTTCATCTCTGTAAAAATATTTAATTGATAAATTAAGTTTAATATACTTTATTTATTATAATAAATCTTTGCAAAGATAAAAAAAAATATCTTTTCTCAATAATAAGAAATTGGTAATTTACCTCTAAAATTAACTCCAAAAGAAAAACTTATCTTCTCGAAACAAAATGAAATTCAAGAAGATAAGTTTAGACTTTCGTACCCTCGCTGGGAATCGAACCCAAATTTAAAGTTTAGGAAACTTTCGTTCTATCCATTGAACTACAAGGGCAAACTCATCTATTGCAAACAATGGCAAAAGTAATTAATTTATGCAATTCCGCCAAACACAACATCATTGTTATTCACACTCAAACGGATAATGAACCTGAGCATAAGGCATAGCTCCACTATCAAACCAAACATCTATAAGGTCTGGTTCTCTCCTCATAGGCTTACCCGACGGCGATAACAGTATGATACTATCTACATACGGACGGTGCAAATCTATATTCTGCTCACAATAATTTTCGTCCGTATAAACGCCTACCTTAAAGTTTTTATAAGGATTTTCTGCCATTATACCTGCTTTTACGGATTTTTCTATCTCATTAAAAAGCTCTTCTACCGAACCTATACATATCTCTTCCAGACCGTCTTCCGTACGCCAAATAGGCAAAGGCGTTCCCCAATAACGGCTACGCGACAAGTTCCAGTCTTGCAAATTTTCGAGCCATTTGCCGAAACGTCCCGTACCGGTAGATTGAGGCTTCCAATTGATGGTTTCGTTCAACGCTATCATCTCATCTTTGACGGCAGTGGTACGGATAAACCAAGAGTCGAGCGGATAGTACAAAACAGGTTTGTCAGTACGCCAACAATGCGGATAATTGTGCGTATGTTTTTCTATCTTAAAGGCTTGACCTCTCTGTTTTAGTTCCACACAAATATCAATATCGAGAGTGGCATCTGCATCGGTTAATGCGGGGTCATAAGCATTTTTCACAAAACGTCCTGCCCACTGTCCATAAACGGCACTATTAACATTCGTTTTCACAAACTTTTCGTCCAAATCGCTTATATTAAAATATTTGCCCGTCAAATCTACCATCGGACGCATATCTCCTTTTTTGTCTATCACAAAAAGAGGAGCTATACCGTTTTGTTTGGCGACCTTGTCGTCGTCTGCTCCGAATGTAGGAGCAATATGGACTATCCCCGTACCGTCTTCGGTGGTTACAAAATCTCCGCATATCACCTTAAAGGCTGTAAGCGTACTCCCCTCCGTTATCGGATTTACCCAGTCGAATAGCTGCTCGTATTCGATACCTTCGAGGTCTTTCCCTGCAAACTTGGCAACAATTTCATAATCATTCTTACCTATCACACCGTCGAGAAGATCCTCTGCAAGTATTACGAAAACATTATCTTTGGTAAATTGATTTTGAGTTTTCAGCAACACATAATCTATATTAGCTCCTACCGCCAAAGCCGTATTGGACGGCAAAGTCCAAGGCGTGGTAGTCCAAGCTACAAAATATATTT
>JBGXXV010000009.1:0-10139 GCA_041814825.1 Bacteroidota bacterium
GAGCGAAGCGAGTTCTTTCGTTTAGCGAGCAAGCACATAGTGGGTCGGCTCGGAACGTCAGCCTTGACCTTCTTTTGCATACTTTTCTTGTGTCAAGACAAGAAAAGTATGTCGGGGTCTGGGGTAGACAGCCCCAATGAAATGTTAAATGACCCGATAGACAAATGTACAAGATAAGCCCCTTTCATAACATATATATATATCTTTGTGTATATTAGGATATTACATATTAACGTCAATTTTTTATCGGACAGCAATAAAAAATAGTAGTCAATACAAAATGAAAGGGCAAAATAACTCGTTTATTTGCCCTTTTTTATTGTTGGATTTACTATTTGTATATAAGAGATTAATCGGATTTAATAAGAGTTGTCATAGGGAGTTACACCAAAGGCGTGTGTAGAGTTAAAAGCCTCTTCAATATGCTCTATTTCAAAGCCTTTTGGGGTTTTGGTGATAGCAATTATCTCAAATCTTATTCCCATATCAGAGAGATTTTTTTGTTTTAGATATTCGTCTGCCGCATTTACCAGATTTTGCATCTTTTTTTTGGTAACAAAACTTTCGGGGAAGCCAAAATAGTTTGTAGAGCGTGTTTTTACCTCTACTATCGACAAAAAATCATATTTTCGGGCTATAATATCTATTTCCAAACGACCACATTGCCAATTGATTTCCAAAATATCATACCCTTTGTTTATAAGGAATTGTACAGCAATATTTTCTCCGTCTTTTCCTAATTCGTTGTGAGCAGCCATATTAATATTTCTTTTTTTAAGATATACAAAGGTAACAAAAATAAGTAATTAACTCAATTTTTATTTTGTCGGTTAAAAAAAATATATTACCTTTGCATTTCGAAAAATTATTATCCATCTAACGTAGATATTCCGTTATCAGTTATTTCAAAAGATTTTGAGTGAATTAGCCCACAATACGAATCTCGCCCGCTGATAATGAAAAGTATTTATTAATGTATAATTTTTAAAAATAATTTTAAAGTGAACACACTAAGTTATAAAACGGTATCAATCAACAAAGCTACTGCTCAGAAAGAGTGGGTTTTAGTTGATGCTAACGACTTGGTTCTCGGACGTATGGCATCGCAAGTGGCAAAATTGCTCAGAGGCAAATACAAACCAAGTTTTACTCCTCATGTAGATTGCGGAGATAATGTAATTATTATTAATGCTGATAAGGTACGCCTTACAGGGAAAAAGTGGACAGACAGAGTTTATTTGCGTTATACTCTCTATCCGGGCGGACAACGCGAAAGTACCCCCGCCGAAATGATGGCAAAATCGCCGGAAAAATTAATTAAAAAGGTTGTAAAAGGTATGTTGCCAAAAAATATTCTGGCCTCTCATATCATCAACAATCTATATGTATATGCAGGCAGCGAACATCCACATGCTGCTCAGACGCCCAAATTGATTGATTTAAAAAAAATTAAATAGTTGAAAGTATGCAAACAGTAAATGCAATAGGAAGAAGAAAAGCAGCAATTGCTCGTGTAATTGTAAAAACGGGTTCAGGAAAAATTACAATAAATAAACGTGAGTTTGAAAATTATTTCCCTTCAACTATCTTACAATATGTTGTACGCCAACCGCTAAACAAATTAGAAGCAACAGACAAATTTGATATTCAAGTAAACCTTTGTGGTGGCGGATATAAAGGACAAGCAGAGGCACTACGTTTGGCGATTGCTCGTGCTTTGGTAAAAATAGACGAAACCAACAAACCTGCTTTGAAAGCCGAAGGATTTCTCACTCGCGATGCCCGTATCGTTGAACGTAAAAAACCGGGACGTCCAAAAGCACGCAAACGCTTCCAATTCTCGAAACGTTAATACTATTATTAAAATTTGCAATAAAAAAGCACAAACTCAAATAAAAAAGATGAACAAAATGTTCATCTTTTTTAGTATATAACCCACACAGTATCACTTTACTATTACTTTGTCCGAAGCCTCATCAATCTTGACCATATACATACCTGTCGGCAAAAACAGACTTGTTTGATAGTCGGTAATATGTACTTTGTCTATCAAACTGCCGGTCGTTGTATATACATACATTATTTTATTGAGCATAAGGCTATTAGGCACTTTCACATATAATATACCCTTGTCCGAATAAATATGTATTCCCTTATCTGCCAATGTAGTACAAACATCCGTATTTGTCGGAGAAATAATTATTTCTGATTTTACCGTTTCGCCGTTTAGTTCGACACGATGAGTTTGTTCATTAAATACTGCTCCCGTCGGTTTACGGATACGACATCCGCCTTTCATTACCAGAGATGCCATTGCGAGTATCGAGCCATCGGTCCCTGTAGTTTTTACCGTGGCATTATCTACCAAAAGGGTTTCTCCGTCTGTTCCCATCATTCCCGAAATACCCCATTGACCTACCGCTTCGATGGTAGAACCCTCATTAACAGTAAGAGTTGCTCCCGAATACACAAATATACTGCTTGCTCCGGGACTTTCGGCTTTAAGAATACCGCCTCCATTTATAGTAGTACTAAACCACAACATAAGGCCACTGCCGTTCTTTGCAGTAATCTGATTTTCCCCTACCAACTTGATGGTTAAATTTTCTACTCCATCATTATTGATTCCGGGTCCTCTTTCCGATACTATGGTGGCATTATTTAACGTCAGTATGCGATTATTAGGGTCATAGCTTACCTTACCCGCCGTTACTCCGCTTGTTATATTTGAAGCATTATTAGGCGTTACCACAATTCCCGCTACGGACAAACCATAAGAATCAGAGCCATCTCCTTCTGTCTGTGCCATTAAAGTATTCCATTGTATTACTCCAATAGCTGCCAATGTAAATAATAAGACTTTTTTCATATACATAAATATTTAATTAATAATTTATTGCACGACAAAGTTAATATTTTATTTTAGCAATAACAAATATTTTACCTTTTTATTATTTACCATCAAATGTATTGTTAAAATATTTTTGAATACTTATGACAATAAGGTTTAGCCCCTTTATGCTCATAATACTGCTGATGATAATTTTCGGCTTTCCAAAATTTGGAAGCAGGTTTTAACATAGTAGCTACTTTATAGCCTTTTTTTGTAAGTATATCAATATATTTTTGAGCAATATCCTTTTGTTGGGGCGTAGAGTAAAAAATACAAGACAAATATTGATTGCCGATATCCGGTCCCTGTCCATTGGTTTGAGTAAAGTCATGTGTTTCAAAAAACAATTTAACCATATCTTCATACGAGGTAATGGTAGAATCGAATATCACTTCGGTCGTTTCAAGATGTCCCGTATTTTGTCCGCAGACCTCCTCATACGAAGGGTGTTCAAGATGTCCTCCCATAAATCCGACCGAAGTATATTTAACACCTTTTGCTTTCATAAAAAAATACTCCGTCCCCCAGAAACAACCGGAGGCGAAATAAGCCGAAATCAGATTGTTATTTTGTTTCGGAACGAACTTCATCGAAATGGAATTTACACAGTGTCGCGTTTGCTTTTCGGTAAAACCTTCGTTCAAAAAAACATGTCCAAGATGTGCTTTACAATTACTGCATACAATCTCGGTACGTATGCCGTCTGCATCGGGAATACGCGTAACAGCACCTTCTATTTCATCATCAAACGAAGGCCAGCCGCAACGCGAGTCAAATTTATCTTCCGACCTATACAAAGGAGCATCGCACCTTTTACATATATATGTACCTTCTTGTTTGTTTTTCAGATATTCGCCCGTAAAAGGAGCTTCTGTACCTTTCTCTATTATAACCCGCTCTTCGGCAGGTGTTAGTTTGTTGTATTTCATATTTATACTATCTTTTTTATTTTTTACATTACTCTGCGATACAACCGCATTGGGAAATAAAATTATTATAACAATCGCCAAAAGCGTTATTTTATTCGGATTCATTTTGTTTCTTATTTGTTTTTAGATTAATAAGTTGCCAAATAATAAATATCATTAAGAAGCCCACAAGCAAAATTATAGAAAACTGTATCCACAAATTGTAATCTTTCAATATAATTGCAATAAAAAAATACAACAACGAGACGGACAATAAAGCAAAAGTAACCTGCTTGTGAGATAATCCCAACCCAAGTAATAAATGATGAATATGATTACGGTCGGCTTCAAAAATAGATTTGCCTTTTTTTAATCGCGTTATAGTAACACGAAAGACATCAAAAATAGGTATAAAGATAATGGCTATCACCGTAACGGGAGCATAAGGGAAATATAACAATGTATTATTAATAGGGGTTTTATTTATTTCTAAAAAAGTAAAAATAATAAATGAAAGCATATAACCCAATATCAAAGCTCCCGAATCGCCCATAAATATTTTTCTTTTGCTTCGGCCAAATACGTTATACAGAAAAAATACCGTCAAAGTACCGACTATGGCAAAACATATAATAGAATGATAAGGCATATCCATCAATACAAACCATACTCCAAAGAACGAACAATACAAAATACTCAATCCAGAAGCCAAACCATCTACACCATCTATAAGGTTCAATGCATTAATTATAAACATATAACACAGATACGAAAAAATATAGCTCACCATAGGTTGCAACTCATATACCCCAAATACACCATACAACGATGTAATACGAATATCGGCAAAATATATCAGAAAAAAAGCACATAGGGTTTCGCCGACAATTTTAGAATACGCCGACAATACCAACCTATCGTCGATAAAACCGATGACAAAAATCATACAAAAACCGACGAAAAGCGATACCTTCATTTGCCCGAATACAAGTAAGACAACAAATACCAAAAGCAACGAAACAAAAATATTAAGTCCGCCTATATTGGGGATATTGCCATTATGAGAAGTACGTTTATTGGGACGTACCACCATATTATACTTTTTAGCAAACCGCAAGACAAACGGCATCGTCAACAATCCGGTAGTAAATGTTAATATTGCAACCAGATAAGGAAATTTAATTATTATGTCTGTCATTTTTATTCTGTTGTTAGATTTTTAAAAATTTTTACTCCTATAAGCTTGTCGTATTTTGAACCAAACGGGGTATGATACACCAAGACAACATACTCATTTTGAGTTTGCCAATAACTACCTTCAAACGGTATCATATTGGCCGCACAATCATCGCAACCCTTAGCCTTAGGTACAAAAGCATATAAAAAACTGTATCCGCCCTGCTTTAACAAAACAGTTTTATAATATATATTCAAATCCCTGTCCAACTCCATTTTAGAGTCTTTATTTAGCTTATTATCAAACATATCGCCGAGAATATAAATGTCATAGTTGTAAAACTCCAAATTGTTGGGCAAGATAAAATGTACCTGCATATAGTCGGCATCATAATCATTATAATAATTTTTGCGATTAATTATAAAACGTCCGTTGGCATTGCCGTAATTTGTGGGCAAATATGTTTTGTTGCGGGGATACGCCGGAGTAGTGAATACGTTACAATAATCGGCATGTATCTCAATTTTATCAATCTCTCCGCTATAACTGTATTCGTCCGAAAAATCGATAAAACGATATTCATTCCCTCCTTCGAAAATGAGTCTTTTGTTGTTATTGTAAGTTTGTTTGTTGGTAGTTGTAAATGTAGGTTTTATGTCTTTTACGGCATTATCTGTGCGTCTATTTTGAAGTACACTTAAACTTAAATCCGCAAACGGATTCTGAATCGTATAATCTGTATTATCTATCTCTATATCAATCTGCTGATAATAGGTATTAAATCCCATAGCTGTCTTTGAAGTAACCTTGGTATTGATTTCTATATTAGCCTCCACAACATAAAAACAGACAACGGCATCAATAGTTGTAAAATCACTATGTGTCGAAATTAATACCGCATAATTACCCGATACTTTAAAATGGTCGTTACCTTGCGGCAACTCAAATCGGTAATTGGCATAGTTTATCAATGTGTTTTGTGAGAGGTTTATCTCCTCTATCCGATTGGTTGTAAATCCGCCGAAAAACTCCATATCTAATAACGCCGACTTTTTCCAATCTTTATTACAATGAATAATCTTGTAATAAATAGTTTTTTGAGAAAATTCCATCTCATCAAAACTAACAATCAGTTTATGGTCTGAGTCAAGGTCTAACACAGGAAACCCTATATTATTCTCGGCAGGGAATATCTGCAATGTTTTAATATTCGGATTAAAAATTTTGGTTTCATAAACCTGTGCCTTAAAATTTAGGCAACATATTACTCCAAGTGTCAATAATATTATTCTTCTCATCATATTCAATTGTTTATAACTTTACCATTTTCAATGGCAAAGAGGCAGAAGTTTTTGTTGTTGTTTTCTATGATTTTATCAATATGTTCGCGATTTGTATCGGTAATAAAGATTTGTCCGAAGCTGTCTTCCGAGATATTTTGTATGATTCGCTCAACCCTTTCGGAATCGAGTTTGTCAAATATATCGTCGAGCAATAGAATAGGAGTTTTGCCCGAAATATTTTTAAGAAAGATAAATTGGGCGAGCTTCATTGCCACCAGATAACTTTTGTTCTGCCCTTGTGAACCTGTACGTTTCAAAGCAAATCCGTTGAGCAACATCTCCAAATCGTCTTTGTGGATACCTACTGTGGTATAACCGAGATATTTGTCTCTCTGTCTCGACGATAATAGTTTGTCTTTTAGATTGTTTGTACGCAACGACGATATGTATGTGAGTTCTACCGTTTCGTTATTGTTGGCTATTCGTTGGTAAAACTCTTTAAAAACAGGTATAAATTTGGTTACAAACTCATTGCGTGCTCTAAAAATAGGTTCTGCTGTGGCACATAGCTGTTCGTCCAATACTTCAAGCATTGTTTCATCTATATTTTCCGAACGCTTCAAAAGAGCATTACGCGATTGTAGTGCCGAATTATAAACCATCAGATTGTTTAGATAGTCTCTATTGTATTGGGATATAATAATGTCCATAAACCTGCGTCTCTCGTCGCTTCCTTCAATTATCAATGAAGTATCGGCAGGCGAAACCAATATTAATGGAATTTTTCCTATATGGTCGGCAATACGCTCATACTCTTTTTTGTCGAATAGAAATTGCTTTTTCCTTCTCTGTTTTACGGCACACGATACAGTGTGAGTAGTGTCGATAAAATCGTATTCGCCTTGGATAATAAAAAAATCACAATCGTGCCTTATCAACTGACTGTCGATACTGTTTAGGTGGCTTTTGCAAAAACTTAAATAATAAACAGCGTCGAGCAGATTGGTTTTGCCCATACCGTTTTTACCCAAAAATAAGTTGATTTTGGGCGAAAAAAACAGTTCGCAATCTTCTATATTGCGATAGTTGAGGATATTTATTCTCTTTAATAGCACTTTTGTTTGTTTTTTGCAAAGGTATCAAATTTATGTGAAATATATGTAAAAAAGTATCGGTTTATTTGCATTGAATCAACCGATACTTTGGGAGACTATACTATACATCTACTCTTTGAGTGTCCATTTAACTCCGTCCTCATCGGTAAACCACACCAATCCCTTACCTAAGACAAGTATGCCCATAATCTTTTGAGGATTGTCGCGACCCGGTATCTCTATGGTATCGGTAAGATAATCAATAAACTCGTTGGGGTTTTTTGCCCAATCTTTCGAGCTGTCTTCTTCAAACTCTTTTTCTAAAACATTATTGTTGTAACCAACTGTTAAGTTTGTTCTATTTACGCCTGTAGTTATATAGTATTTTAGGAGTTCGCCTGTTGTACTATTGAAGTTACTACTTATATGAAAAAGTTCGTATTGCGAACATTTACTACAAGCGGAGTAACATTCCCCTAAGTTATTAAAGTAATCAAAGTCAAAATCAACACACTTATACTGCCGGCTTACGCCGTTTTCGGAAACGTATGTAACTGTTTCAGATGCAGATACCGGAAAGTACTTTTTTATCTTTTCGAGAGGCATTGCTTGCCAACCGAATGGCAGACCCGTATTATTATCTACCAATACCTTTTTTACACACCCCAAAACAAGTACTATAAGCCCTAAGGTCAAAAATATTTTCTTTTTCATATCTTATAAAATTTAATGGTTAATTACTATTTTTTTGGCATATATCCGATTATTGTACCGTATTGTTAATATATAGACTCCATTGTGTAAATCGTACACATCAACCGATACTTTGGGAGACTATACTATACATCTACTCTTTGAGTGTCCATTTAACTCCATCCGCATCGGTAAACCACACCAATCCCTTACCTAAGACAAGTATGCCCATAATCTTTTGAGGATTGTCGCGACCCGGTATCTCTATGGTATCGGTAAGATAATCAATAAACTCGTTGGGATTTTTTGCCCAACCCATACCCATATTTTTTGCTTTATCATTTTCAAACTCTTTTTCGAGATTACCAAGTAAATCATTGTTTTTATACCGAATACCTAAAAGAGTTCTATTTCCTACAACCGAAATGGAGTATCTTAAAACATCGCCTGTTGTACTATTGAACTCACTGCCGATATTAAAATGTTCACTTGGCGAACATTTACTGCAAGCTGAGTAACAGACACCAAAATCATTAAAATACTTAAAGTCAAAATCAATACACTTATACTGCCGGCTTACGCCGTTTTCCGAAACGTATGTAACTGTTTCAGATGCAGATACCGGAAAGTACTTTTTTATCTTTTCGACAGGCATTGCTTGCCAACCGAATGGCAGACCCGTATTATTATCTACCAATACCTTTCTTACACACCCAAAAACAAGTACTATAAGCCCTAAGGTCAAAAATATTTTCTTTTTCATATCTTAAAAATTTAATGGTTAATTACTATTTTTTTGGCATATATCCGATTATTGTACCGTATTGTTAATATATAGACTCCATTATGTAAATCGGATACATTTATGTTACGGATGTCTGTGTCAAAATATTTAATATTTCTACCCATTATATCCTTTATTAGTATAGACTGAATTTTTATGCCTGATGTTGCAGATATGGTAATAATATCTTTGGCAATAGTCGGCGAAACTTCTATCAGCGTTTCATCGGCTTCTTTGTAGGCAGATTCCGGCTCTTGCAGAGTTGTACTATCCGTATGTGGTTTAAGTGCATAGCTGCCGACATTACCGTCTTTTAGAGCAACTCCATATATCCTTAGCGAAGGGTCGCCTATAAGGTTGTACTTCTCTACTTGACGGCGACGGGTACGAGTTTTGGCTCCCGAATAATAACTCCCCATACCCCAAGCGGTAAAGTCTGCAATATGGTAGTTGGCTTTTGTTCTTAATTTTTTAAATATTTGGATAAAAGATGCTCTATCAGGGTTAGTGTATGAGTTTACAGTGGAACCGAAAAAAGTTACACCTCCCTCCATAGAAATAGAGGTAAAGCCTCGCCCCATATTATCTATTTCCGAATAATCGTTCGTAAGGCAAGCCATAGCAAAAACAAATGGTTGATAATAGAAGGAACTGTTTCTTATAACATCATTTTTTATATCATCATATTCTAAGTTATATGGTGGTCCTATAACATTATAATTTCCGTGCCCGCTATATATAAGCATAAACGGAGTTTTATCATCAATTACAGTATTAAGTTCATTTATCATATCTTCGCGTTTTGCATTACGTCCGTCGTAAGTAACTGTGGGCAACCAAACCTTACTTATTTGTTTGTTTATACGTTCTATGTCACCCCAAAAATATTTTTCATCTCCCGAAAACATAATTACCTCTCTATTGTGGTTGCCTGTATGATATAAGCCATTCTCTGTTTTTATAGTCTTTTTAGTGATATTCTTTACTTCTTCTTCATTGTTTACATTCCATCTGCCTACATATATGTCGGGGTTAAGATTTCGCCTCCTCTCTTCCGCAATGGTAGGAAACTCCACACAAGAGTAATACAAATCTGTTGGAGGGTCGTCTGTACTCTGTGGTGTACCTGCCGAGTAAATTATCTCATTAGGATTACCGACTATAAGTATAAATCGCGGTCTGTATTCATCAAATTGATATAACGCCCTAATGATATTTCTAAGTCTCTGTGCATCATTAGCATATTCTGTTATGTCATAAAAATCCACATTATAACCTATAGACCTCTTATAAGCTATAAACTCCTC
>JBGXXV010000010.1:0-14072 GCA_041814825.1 Bacteroidota bacterium
TGCATACTTTTCTTGTGTCAAGACAAGAAAAGTATGTCGGGGTCCGGGGCAGACAGCCCCAATGAAATGTTAAAACATTCCGATAGCCTCATGTCTTTTCTTTCTAATGTGGAATATTGAGAAAACCTCATAATAACCCGATAGACAAACACAAAAGATAAGCCCCTTTCATAACAAAAGCATATATATTTATGTATATTAAGGCATTACATATTAACGTTAATTTTTTATCGGACAGCAATGAATTTCAAATAGAAAATGCAATACATAGATTAGAAAAAAACGCCATTGCGTTGTGAAATAGCGATGGCGTTACAAAAGCGTAACAAACTATTGCAACCTTATAGTATCAAAACTAAGGGTAAGTCCGTCTATCAGCATCATCTTATCTGTCAATGTGGGAATACCCAATATCAATTTTATGACTTCTAAGGCTTGAATAGTGCCTACTATTCCTGCGAAAGCTCCGATTATACCGTTTGATTGCACAAAATTTTCGATATCAACCGCATCAAAAGGATATATATCCGAATACGAAATACCTCCTCTATAATTGAAAATCGCAACCTTGCCTTCAAACTCGCACAAACTGCCATAAACAAAAGGAATACCTAACTTTTGTGTATGTTTATCAATGATATACCTTGTCAACAAATTGTCAGAGCAATCCACAACAATATCATATTCTTTAAAAATATCAAAAGCATTATCATCTGTGAGTCTGAACGGATATATCAAAACTTTGCAGTCGGGATTCAACTTCTCTGCATACTCTTTGGCACACTCTACTTTCGACTTGCCTATCTGCATATAGTTGTACAAGACTTGTCTATGCAAATTGTGTATAGCAACCGTATCATTGTCCATGATACCGATATTCCCGACACCTACGGCAACTATGTATTGAATAAGCGGCGAACCCAAACCGCCTGCTCCTACCACCAATACTTTGGCATTACATATCTTGTATTGCCCATCTACACCTACCATATCAAGTATTGTCTGTCTATGATATATTACGGAAGAATCATTTTTAGCCATTACATCCATACGTCCCAATCTTTCCAAACAGCTTCATATCCTCTTGATTTGAGCGAAACGACAAACTCTTCGGGTGTTCGACAATCGTTAATTTCAAACTGTTCCAATCTCGCTGATGTATTGGCATAGCCCCCCGGCTCCGTACTTGACCCCGCACTCATAGAGGTAATACCCAAAGGGAAAACATTATCGCGAAATTCACTACTTTCGCGTGTAGATAAAGAAATTTCCACATCTTTGTCCAAAAGTCTATAAGCACAAATAAGTTGCACCAGATTTTTGTCAGACACAGGAGAATTCGGTTTATATCCGCCCACCACCGGTCTCAAACGAGGAAGCGAAATGGAATATCTTGTTTTCCAATATTTTTTTTCCAAATATTTAAGATGTACTGCCGTAAAAAAAGCATCAGTACGCCAATCTTCAAGCCCCAAAAGAGCACCGATACCAATTTTGTGAATCCCTGCTTCGGCTATTCTGTCAGGTGTTTCGAGGCGATAACGAAAATCCCTTTTTTTCCCTGCTATATGGTATGTGGCATAATTTTTTTCGTTGTATGTCTCTTGGTAAATACAAACATAATCGAGTTTTTCGTCTTTTAGCATCGCATATTCGTATGTATCAAGAGGTTGTACTTCCAAAGCTATTTGCGAGAAATCTTTTTTTATGAAATTAATAACTTTTCTGTAATAATCGGCGTTTGATTTGTTTGGAGCTTCTCCCGAAACTAACAAGATATGTTTGTATCCCAGCCGTTTGATAACTTTTATCTCCTGCTCTATTTCTTCGATAGACAATATTTTGCGTTCTATTTTATTCCTACTGCTGAAACCGCAATAAATACAAGCATTATGACAGTAGTTTGACAAATACAGAGGTATATATAGTTGAACAACATTGCCAAACCGTTCTAATGTCAATTGTTTGGATTCCTGTGCCATCTCTTCAATAAACTTCTCTGCCGACGGCGACAGCAAGGCTTTGAAATCCTCCAAATCACGTTTCGGTTTATTGAGCGCCATACGGACATCTTCGGTAGTTTTGGAATATATTTCGTCGGTGATATTATCCCACTTATATTTTTGTATATGGTCGTAAAAAGTCATAATAATGATAACAAACAAATATTCAATCCAAAAAAGAGGTCAGCGGCGAACTTGCGTAGGCTTGGTTGGATGTTTTGCCGAGTTTTGCCTCAAATGCCATTCGTCCGGCTATTACAGCCAACTTAAAGGCTTCTGCCATCTCCACAGGATTTTTTGCAACGGCTATGGCGGTATTTACCAATACCGCATCGGCTCCCATCTCCATAGCCAAAGCCGCATCGGACGGCGCACCTATTCCTGCATCTATTACAACGGGCAGATTACTTTGTTCTATTATTATTTCGAGCATATCTCTGGTTTTCAATCCGCGATTGCTACCGATGGGCGACCCCAAAGGCATTACAGCGGCTGCTCCCGCGTCTTCCAACAACTTGCACAAAACAGGGTCGGCTTGAATATAGGGCAAAACCACAAAGCCCTGCTTGGCAAGTGCTTCGGTGGCTTTGAGCGTCTCTATCGGGTCGGGCAAGAGATATTTGGGGTCGGGGTGTATCTCCAATTTTATCCAGTTGGTATGCAACGCTTCGCGTGCAAGTTGAGCAGCAAATACCGCCTCTTTGGCATCACGTACGCCCGATGTGTTGGGTAGCAGGTGGATACGTTCATGGCAAAGGTGTGTAAGAATATCGTCATCGGCATTATCAAGCTCTACGCGTTTGAGGGCTACCGTTACAAGCTCCGACTCTGAGGCAAGTATCGCTTCACGCATTGCGTCGTTCGACGAAAATTTGCCTGTGCCTGTAAACAGACGAGAAGAGAATGTTTTGTCTGCTATCGTTAATTTTTGCATTTCTCTATGTTTTTATAAATAGTTTGTATGTAAATGTTTATGTCGTTGCTGTTTAGTATTGCTCCCGACATAGCTACGCCGTGTATGCCACAGGCAATTATCTGAACCACGTCGTTTACTTCGATACCGCCAATGGCGTAAGAGGGTAGGTATATACCTTTGGTTTTCATCTGTTTGGTAATATTAGCCAATCCCTCGATACCGAGTATCGGGCTTAGTTTTTTCTTGGTTGTGGTGTGGCGAAATGGTCCCACTCCAATATAATCGGCTCCGTCGAGGTAAGCCTCAACCACATCGTCAAAGGTATTGCAGGTGGCACCTATTATTTTGTTCTCGCCCAAAATCTCTCTGGCACGCTCTATCGTTGTGTCCTCTTTGCCGAGATGAACGCCGTCTGCACCTACCTGCATACATATATCGACATTGTCGTTAATAATCAATAATGTATTATATCTTCTACATATTTGAAGAGCTATTTGGGCTTGTCTAAAAAACTCTTTGTCGTCCGTATCCTTCATACGCAGCTGTACCAGTTTTACCCCTGCCTTACAGGCAAGTTCCACTTGTTGTGCAATTGATATGCTATCCGAATAGTGGGTCAAAAACATTAATTTTATATCATTTGTTATCACAGGCATATTTGTATGATATTCACTATTAAAAAACAACAATCCTTTATTCTCATTTATCTTACGTGCTACATAAATTTGTCCAAACCTTATTGCTTCGGAGAGAGACAACCCTTTTGCCATATACGAAACAATCGCAGTAGAAAGCATACAACCCGTGCCATGCTTTTTTTCATCAGACCTCAATACGGTAAAACTCTCAATATCGTTACCCGAAAACAAGATGTCTGTCGATACGGTATCGTATTTTGAGCAATGACCGCCTTTGAGAAGAATATTTACTCCATATTTTTTGGATAAATACGACAAATGCTCGTTGCTTATATCATTGTCAAACAGCGAAATAGCTTCGTTATAATTGGGCGTAACGAGATATACCTTGTTTAATATTGCTTCCAATAAAGCACTCTTTGTATCATTGTGAAAAACAAATCCAGACGAACTACTTAGAATAGTATCCCAACAGATTTTAGCATAAGGTATCTTTTGGTTTATATAACAACAAATTTCGTAAAGCACTTCAAACGACTCCACTATACCTATTTTTATAAAATAGACACCGTTTTGTGAGGCAATAACATCAATCTGCCGTTTAATCAAATCAATATCGAGCCATTGTACATTATAAAACTCATATTGATTTTGTACCGTATTAGCCGTATTTACCCCAAAAGCATATACGCCAATGTCGTTTGCCGTTCTAACATCGGCACTTACACCTGCACCCGACGAGGGGTCAAATCCTGCTATGCTAAGTATCCGTGGGGTATTGATATTTCGCCAATTACGCATCACATCGGCATATTGCGGCACATCACTCCTACCCCAAAGACCGCCCAATAGAGCCACACCCGAAAATCCCCAATCGAAAGCTCTATAAAGATTGTCTTCACATACTCCCCCCAAAGCCAAGACCGGTTTGTGCAATTCGGATAATTTCTGCCGTAAATACTTTTCGTCAAAAGCCTTTGTATAACCCTCTTTGGAAATACTGTCAAAAATCGGACTCAAAAAACATTCCGATACTCTTGTGTGCAATTGTTGCACCTCTTCGATACTATGACACGATACCGAAATAAATCCATATCTATCAAACTCATTAAACGATTTATAAAGAGTTGAATTCAGATGAATACCCCTAAGACCGTACTTTTTGACCAACTCGAAACAGTCGTGTATCACTATCCTACCTCTGTATTTAGGCTCTATCCGTTCAATAAAATCTGTGTAATTGTCGGTAGTATAATCGGGCTTACGCAAATGTAGCTGCTCCAATCCGTTATCAAACAGCAAATTGCAGATGACAGTTTCATCGCAAAAATCATTAGGAAGAGTGATTACAACTATTTTTTTAGGCATATATTATAGAGTTGAACAACTGATTGTATCATTATTGTTTAATATTTTTGTGTTTTTTCACCACAAGATTTGCAAAGTATAGACAAAGCAACAAGTCGGGGCAAAGATAATAAAAAGTGTTTGAGGTGTTTGTCGTTTGTAAAAAATTTATTTAATCGTTATTTACTATCTTTACTGCCACATTTCAGCTCCTTACGAAATTTCTGATTTGCCCGCATAGAGCAGAAGTGTTCGCCGCACATTGAACAGTAATGAGCCTCTTTGTGTCCCTCTTCGGGCAAAGTTTGGTCATGAAAACTCAACGCCTTTTCGGCGTCCAATGCCAAACGAAATTGGTCGCGCCAACGAAACTCGAAACGTGCCTTACTCATAGCATAATCTCTATATGCTGCCGAAGGGTGTCCTTTTGCCAAATCTGCTGCATGAGCTGCAAGTTTGTATGTTATTACCCCTTCTCTTACATCGTTTTTGTCGGGCAATCCCAAATGTTCTTTCGGCGTAACATAACATAGCATCGAGGTGCCGAACCAACCTATCATTGCTGCTCCAATGGCAGAGGTAATGTGGTCATAGCCCGGTGCTATATCACAGACCAATGGTCCCAGAGTATAAAAAGGTGCTTCGTGGCAGTATTTTAGCTGCATATCCATATTTTCTTTTATCTTGTGCATAGGCACGTGTCCGGGGCCTTCGATTATTACTTGTACATCGTACTTCCAAGCCACTTGCGTCAGTTCGCCCAAGGTTTTGAGTTCGGCAAACTGTGCTTCATCGTTTGCATCGGCAACTGAGCCCGGACGCAACCCGTCGCCCAGAGATATCGCCACATCGTAACGAGCAAGTATTTGACATATCTCTTCGAAATGTTCATAAATAAAACTCTCCCTCTTATGAGTGGTACACCAATTGGCAATAATCGACCCACCACGCGATACTATCCCTGTTATCCTGTTAATGGTCAAAGGGATATGATGCCAACGCAATCCTGCATGAACGGTAAAATAATCAACCCCCTGTTCGGCTTGCTCTATAAGAGTGTCTTTATAAATTTCCCAAGTCAAATCCTCAACCTTTCCGTTAACTTTTTCCAGAGCTTGATACAAAGGGACAGTCCCCACAGGCACAGGCGAGTTTCTGATTATCCATTCGCGAGTTTCGTGTATATTCGGTCCGGTGGATAAATCCATAATAGTATCGGCTCCCCAACGAAAAGCCCATACGGCTTTTTCTACTTCATTGGCAATAGAGGACGAAACGGGCGAATTGCCAATATTAGCATTTATTTTTACCAAAAAATTACGCCCTATTATCATCGGTTCGGATTCGGGATGGTTGATGTTTGCAGGCAAAATAGCTCTGCCCTCGGCTATCTCTCTACGAACAAATTCGGGTGTTATCAGTTCGGGAATATCGGCTCCCTGCGGATTGCCTTTATCTTTCGGATATTGCTCTTTTATCTCTCCAATCAGTTGGTTTTCTCTAATTGCCACATACTCCATTTCGGGTGTGATAATCCCCTGACGAGCATAATACAATTGACTTACCGACTTCGATTTTGCTACTCTGGGAGCGGTATTTACATGTTCGAAACGCAGGTGGTCGAGCTTTTTGTCGGCATACCTTTTATTGCCGTATTCGGACGACAATTTTTCGAGTACAACAGTATCATTGCGTTCTTCTATCCACTTTTCGCGTATTTTGGGCAAACCCTTGTAAATATCCACTTTATGGTTTGGGTCGGTATATACACCCGACGTATCATAAACCGTTACGGGGGCATTAATCTCTACCGAACCGTCTTCATTGACGGTATTCGACAACTTTATACGGCGCATAGGTACGCGAATATCCTTTCTACTGCCTTGAACATAAATTTTTTCGGAGCCAAATATAGCTCCCGTTGTAACATCTATCGCATCCATATTCCAATCGTTTTTTTTCAACCTCCTTGTGTTGCTTTTATCAATAAAATTTTAGAATTATCTTTTAATATGAAATCTGCCCACTTGGCACGGCTAATAACAACGTCATCAACGGCAATCGCCAAATTAGACATATCTATACTCTCCTGTATCAAAAGGTCTGTCAAAGATTTACCTCTGTTACAAGCAATAGCTTTTCCGTTTAATACAACAGTCATAAAAAATATTTGAATTTAAAATCGGGAGGCTCCCCAAAAGGAAAGAAATAGACAACTCTAATTCCTACGGCGGCATTATCCGCATCAGGTTCGAGGGTATAATCTCAGCCCATCTGTACGAGCACCCCTTATTGTTATAATTTTTTGCAAAGATAATAAATAAAATCGTATTTGTGTAAAAAAAATATTGCTGTCCGATAAAAAAAAACTACTTCAAGAGTATTACTCTAAAAGTAGTTCTGTTTATTGTTTTTGGGAGCTTTATACTGCGCTGCTTTCCGTTTTTTTTTGATATGTGCGATACTGTTTCTTCCCCTATTTCCAATCCTGTTTTGTCTTTTTTAAGTTCAAGGATAACTTTTTGGTTTTCTTTGATTTTGCCTAACAAAATTCCTTCCGATATAGTATCTTCGATATGATTTTGAATAGCTCGTTTCAGAGGACGTGCCCCATACTGTACGTCATAACCTTTTTCAAAGAGGAAGTCTTTGGCATCTTCGGTAAGCGACAAGTCGATACCTAACGAGGTCAAACGTTTTTTTAGAATATTAAGCTCTACATCAATGATTTGATAAAGCGACTCTCTGTTTAGTTGGTCAAACATAACAACCTCGTCTATTCTATTTAGAAATTCGGGCGAAAAGGTTCTTGTCAAAGCCTTTTTTATAACCGAGCTTGCATATTCATTGTCCTGATTTTGATTAGGTATAGAGAAGCCCACCCCTTTGCCGAAATCTTTCAGTTGGCGAGTACCCACGTTGGAGGTCATCACTATGATAGTATTCTTGAAATCTATTATTCGTCCCAAACTGTCTGTAAGCCTTCCTTCGTCCATTACCTGCAACAAAATATTGAATACATCTTGATGAGCTTTTTCTATTTCGTCCAAAAGCACGATAGAATAAGGCTTGCGACGTACCTTCTCGGTAAGCTGGCCGCCCTCTTCGTATCCCACATATCCCGGAGGTGCTCCTATAAGACGAGAAACACTGTATTTCTCCATAAACTCACTCATATCTACTCGTATTACAGCATCTTCATTGCCAAATACCGCTTCAGCCAATTTTTTTACCAACAGAGTTTTGCCAACGCCGGTAGGACCAAGAAATATAAATGACCCGATAGGACGATTGGGGTCTTTGAGCCCGACAGAATTGCGTCTGATAGCCTTGACCACAGTCTCTATCGCCTTATTTTGTCCTATTACCTTACCCGCAAGTTCGTCGCCCATACGTATAAGTCTTTCGTTGTCAGACTCTTCGAGTCGTTTGATAGGTACACCGCTCATCATAGATATAGTCTCCGATACATCGTCGATAGTTATCCGTATGCGATTTTTATCCTCCTCTTTTTGAAATTCGCGTTGTAGCCTGTCAATCTCTTTTGATAACTCTACTATTTTGTCTCTGATATTAGCTGCTTCCTCAAAATTTTGCAATCTGGCAGCATCGTTTTTTTGACTTTCGAGGGCAAGTACCTCTTTTTCAAGATTTTCGATACTCTGTGGTGCTTTCATATTTTTTATCCTTATTCTCGAACCGACCTCGTCGAGAGCATCTATTGCCTTGTCGGGGAAACATCTGTCGGATATATATCGTCCGGTAAGTTTTACGCACGCTTCTATTGCTTCATCGTCATAGATAACCTGATGATGGTCTTCGTAACGATTTTTTATGTTTTTTAGAATAGTTATGGTCTCCTCCTCAGAGGTAGGCTCTACTATAATTTTTTGAAATCTGCGTTCCAAGGCACCGTCTTTTTCGATACTTTCGCGATACTCTTTGAGTGTGGTAGCACCTATACATTGCAGTTCGCCACGCGATAGTGCAGGTTTTAGTATATTTGCCGCGTCCAGAGACCCCGAAGCACTACCTGCTCCCACAATAGTATGTATCTCGTCTATAAATAGTATTATATTGGGATTACGTTCTATCTCGTTCATAATAGATTGAATACGCTCTTCGAACTGTCCTCTGTATTTGGTACCGGCTACTATGGAAGCCATATCCAATGCTATAACACGCTTATCAAACAATATACGTGATACTTTGCGTTGATGTATTCTAATAGCTAAGCCTTCTACGATGGCGGTTTTACCTACACCCGGCTCTCCGATTAATACGGGGTTGTTTTTCTTCCGACGCGAAAGTATCTGCACCAAACGCTCTACTTCTACCTCTCTGCCTACGATAGGGTCGAGTTTGTCTTCTGCTGCATATCTTGTAAGGTCTTTGCCGAAATTGTCGAGAGCGGGTGTGTCAGAGTTTGACTTTTTGTCAGTTTTCTTTCTTATTTTAGGGTTATTGTTTTGAGGTTTGTCTTCGTCGTCCTCGTCTTCTTCAAAATCAAATTTAGATTTGGTGGGCGAACTCTCTTTCTCTATAATATGCTCTTTAACGGCATCGTAGTCTATGTTTTGTTCTTTTAGGCTATTGTATGCCAAAGAGTTGCTGTCTTTCAAGATAGCAAGTAATAGATGTTCGGTATCTACTGCTTTTTGTTGTTGGTTGCGGGCTTCGAGTGAAGCAATGCGTAGTATATTTTCTGCACTCTCTTGCAATAGAATAGACGAGGTATATTTTTCGGGAAAATTGGTTAGATTATCCTCTATATTTTGCTTGGCTTTGGCAATATCGAAGTTCATTTTTTTCAATATCTTCATAGCATTACAGTTTTCGATTCTAAACATCGAAAGTATAAAATGTTCGGGAGATATATGTTTGTGTTTCAAACGCTCTGCCTCTTCCCAACTGTATTGTAATAAGGTTTTTAACTGTTCAGAATGATTTGTCATATATAATTTTTTTTTATTGTTTTGTTGCGATAAATTGACCGATAAACTTGTAAATTCATCACAACTTTATAGTTATGTAATAACTGCATTGCAAATAAAGTGCCATGCTTTTTTGTAATTGCAAATACGACATTTTGACATATTTTTTTTGATAAAATACTATAAATCAGCAATGTTTAAATTGTAAATGGTTGCCGATTAGTGATTGATAAAAAATGATTTGTATAATGTATTGATTGTTATCGTTTTGGCAATTTTTTGATTTTTTTATTTTTATTACATAGACAGAACCCTTGTATTCATCGTTTAATTAAGTTGTTGTATCTGAAAATCAAAATTAAGCAAAAGGGCTGAAACTCTCAAATATGTCAGCCCTTTTGTTGTGTCCGATGTTATTGTTTTATCCGCCCCAAAAATTCGGTACTGAAAAATACAACACTAAACCCTTGTCTTTCGTTTTAGTTCGAAGTCTCTACCAAGGTAATTGGTGCGGACGGTTTCGTTTTCGGCTAACTGTTCGGGGGTGCCTTGAAAAAGTATCTTCCCCTCAAACAACAGATATGCTCTGTCGGTAATAGCCAGCGTCTCATCGACGTTATGGTCGGTAATGAGTATGCCTATGTTTTTGTTTTTCAGGTTCCATACTATATCCTGAATATCCTGTACAGCTATCGGGTCAACTCCCGCAAATGGTTCGTCGAGCATAATAAAATCGGGCTCTATGGCAAGGCAACGAGCTATCTCGGTACGGCGACGCTCACCTCCCGATAGGCGGTCGCCTATATTGGTTCGCACGTGGTCGAGGTGAAACTCGGCTATAAGGCTCTCGAGTTTCTCTTTCTGTTTCTGTTTCGAGAAATTGGTCATCTCCAAAACTCCTTTGATATTATCCTCTACCGACAGTTTGCGAAATACCGATGCCTCCTGTGCCAAATACCCGATGCCTGCACGGGCTCGTTTATACACAGGATAGTCTGTTATATCGAGGTCGTTGAGAAATATTTGCCCCGAATTTGGGGTAACAAGTCCGGTGGTCATATAGAATGTTGTAGTTTTTCCTGCTCCGTTGGGACCGAGCAAACCTACTATCTCGCCTTGACGCACCTCAATGGATACATCGTTTACGACCGTGCGTTTGCCGTAGGTTTTGTATAGATGTTCGGTGCGAAGTATTTTTTCTTGTTTGTTTTCAGACATTTGAGTGCCGTTTAAAAAAAGTATTTTTAGTTTATTTATAAAAAAAAGATGTAATAAAATGCTACAATGTAAAGCGTTGATATTGAAAGATAAAGAGTGTTATAAGAAAGCACATAACCGAACTCTGACACCGAAAAACAATACCACAATCGAGACACTTATCATACATCTGTCTGCATTGAGTCAGGGTCGTGTTTGTACTTGAATATCAAAGCAAAAGATATAGCCACCACTAAGGCAAATCCTGCAAAGATAAACCACGATGTTTGCCAGCCGTCAACCTTTGACATAGCATCGATTTGAGAGTAAACAAAATTATTTACGACTAATTGTGCGGCAAGCATACCAATGGTAGCTCCAAATCCGTTGGTCATCATCATAAACAGCCCTTGCGAACTCGACCGTATCGACCTGTCGGTCTCTTTTTCGACGAATAGCGACCCCGAAATATTAAAGAAGTCGAATGCTATACCATAAACTATCATCGAGAGTACAAACGCCCATACGCCTGTTCCGGGATTGCCTATGCTGAATAGTCCGAATCGTAATACCCACGCAAACATCGACATCAACATCACTTTCTTTATGCCGAAACGACGTAGGAAGAACGGAATGAGTAATATACAAAGCGTTTCGCTCATTTGCGAAAGCGATATCAGGGCGTTGGCATTGTTTGCTCCGAATGTGTCGGCAAATTCGGGTATCTCCTTGAATCCTTTGATAAAATCGTTTGCGTATCCGTTGGTAATCTGCAACATAGCTCCGAGCAACATAGAGAATATGAAGAATATAGCCATTTTTTTCTGTTTGAAAAGCACAAATGCTTTAAGTCCGAGAGCTTCGACAAGCGATTTTTTGCTTTGGTCGTTACTGGTTTCGCATCGAGGCAGGGTAAATGAGTAAACTGCCAATATTATACCCAATATAGCCGACACAATGAACTGAATAGCAGTGTTTTGGAATGCCTCGCCGTCGAGTTTTGCAAAATTGACAAACAGCATTGAACAGATAAACCCTATTGTACCGAATATCCTTATCGGCGGGAATGTTTTGACTATATCCAAATTAGCTTTGTTGAGCGAGGTGTATGCTACCGAGTTAGACAGAGCGATAGTGGGCATATAGAACGCTACGCTTAGCGAATAGAGCGTAAAGAGAGGTACAAAAGCTACATCAACACCGCTTTGCAACGCATAATAGCCTGCTGCAAACATAAACGTCGCCGCCAGCCCATGGCAAATACCGAGCAGTCGTTGAGCCTCTATCCACCTGTCGGCAACTATACCCATTATTGCAGGCATAAAGAGCGATACCAAACCCTGCATAGCGTAAAATGTACCGATATTGCTACGCATTGCCTCGAATCCTCCCAGATATGCTCCCATCGAGGTCAAATATGCACCCCAAACGGCAAATTGGAGGAAGTTCATTATTATCAGTCTTATTTTCATACTATTGATGACTTTACTTATTGAGTTTTTATATTGTTATTCGTTGGTATTGAGTGTATTATTGTCTGTTTTGTTTGAGTCTTGCTCCTCTTTTTCGTTGCGGCGGTTTATCTCGTCGCGTATGGAGGCTGCCTCCTCGTAGTTCTCTTCGTCAACGGCTGTTTTAAGTTCCTCTTCAAGCTCAGCCATCGACATATCCTCTATTGGCATCTTGTTTACCAACATTTCGTTGGGGTTCGATGTGAGATTTTGAAAAAAATGTTCTACTATATATTTTTCCACAAAAATAGGAGCTCCAACCTCTATTGCAAGGGCTAAAGCATCTGATATTCTGACCGTTACTTCTTGTCTATTACCGTCTTGAATGAGTATTATTTTTGAGAAAATGACGTTGTCTTTTGCCCCGAAAATGATTATTTCGCGAAGTTCTATGTTGTACAGTTTGAAGATGTCGTTCATAACGTTGTAGGGCATTGGGCGTTTGAAAAACTTGTTGTTCAGAGCCGCAGCTATAAAGTCGGCTTCAAACATACCCAACACTACCTTCATTATACGTTTGCCGTCAGTTTCGCTAAGTTCTATAACGCGGTAATTGTTATTATTTTGTGAGGTGTAAATACTTTTTACATATACTTGTACTAACTCTCTGTTTTCCATTAGTTTATGCGGTTGTTTTTTATGCGAATTAAATATTTTAAATTCAAAAATTGCGGCTACAAACAATATGCAACCGCAATTTTTTTTATGGTTCCAAACTTATCTTTCCAACATTTCTACGGCAATATCGAATATTGTTGTATCGTCCAATGTTACCAATCCGCCGTCTGGACCTGCTTCGAGATGTACACCTATGGCACCTCCGTCTTTAAAGTTTTGTCCGCCGAAATAGTTGCGAACTGTTTCTACTTCAAGAGAAAGTCTGTTTGCTATCTCTTGCATTGCTCCGTTTGGCAGACTGTCTTTAAGTCTGCGTAATTCATTAAAACTTATTACTTTACTCATATTGTATCTAATTAAGTATATTGACGTTTATTTTCAAGTGCTAATTTATAACATTTTATTTATATGGCAAAATTTTTTTTGCATATTATAAAAACTTAACCTCCCAAATTCTCATAATCTTGCTGTTATAATATGTAAAAAATATATCTGCTCTTGTATTTTTATGGTAAAAAAAAACTTTTTTATGAAAATTATATGTATAATCCGTAGTACATTTTGAAATATCAAAAGAAGTTGTTCGGTTTGGCAAAAAATTGTATATTTGCGTGAGTATCAATTATTAAGTTCTAAAAACCACTTTATCACAAAGTTCGATAAAATTCTTGATATACATTGTTGTCCGATATATAATCAATTATTTAAATATACCAAAACTCCAATCTCTTTTTTTTCTGGTTTAGGTTGGGGCTATCCGCCCCAAACCCCGACTAACTTTTTTTCTTTATAAGAATAAAAAGTTAGCAAAAAAAAGAATTGCGGCACGCTTTCGGCTCGACCCACATCGGACTTGTGAGCTAAACGATATAATATTCATTCGCCTGCATTATTATCCAAAAACCAAA
>JBGXXV010000011.1:0-13396 GCA_041814825.1 Bacteroidota bacterium
ACTATTCAGAAACAGAGACAAATATTATTTAAAGCAGACATTTATCAACATAACAAATGTTTATGACCCCGTACTTGACCAAGAAAACGAAGCCACAGGCTGGGAGGTAACAACAGAGAATAAGGACACTTGCCTAATTCTAATCGAATATCCGGCTTTTTTGACCAATAGAAATATCGAAAGCATATCATTGCCCAAAAATGAAATCTTACCTAACGATACCATTACATTAGATTATCGTGGTCGAAAATACAACATATACGCAACAGGTATAAATAAAGAGGGCGATATATCCGACTACAAACTCTATCTAACCGATACAACAGACAGCCAAAAGCATAAAACTCTTTTGGTAGCAACACCTTTTTTTGAAGATAAAATGATTAATATTATTTTTGCAGGAGATATCGACGGCGACAACATTTTGGATTTAATAATTGATACTTCAAATCATTACAACGGACAACGTTTGGTACTATACCTATCCAAACCATCTGCAAATCACCAGCTTATAACACCAATAGGAATGCATCTAAGTGTAGGATGTTAGCCAATTTACAAACCAAATATGAAACATCTATTTATTATTATTTTAGCTATCAACACCACAATGCTCTGCCCCACTTTTGCACAAAATCTTGATAGTATAAAAACGGCAAAGATACAAACACTGATATATTTGTTTGGCAATAGAGAGATTGAAGAGATATCAAATATTGTAAAATACCCCCTAAAAAGGGAATACCCCATACCACCTATAACAAACAGAGAAGAGTTCAAAAAAAGATTTGACCAAATATTTGACCAAGAGATAATTAACATTATATCACAATCAAAAACAGAGCAATGGACTTCTATGGGTTACAGAGGGATAATGCTTGATAGAGGCACTCTTTGGCTTGATTTGGAGGGCAATATAATTGCTCTCAACTACGAAAGCGATTTCGAACAACAACAGCTAAAAAGCATTATTGAGCAAGATAAAGCGAACTTATATCCGTCGCTAAAAGACTTTAAATTGCCAATATACAAAATAGAGACTAAAAATTATCTTTTGCGAATAGACCAACTTGACGATAATACTTACAGATATGCTTCTTGGGGAAAAGGCAAAAATGAATCCCAAAAGCCCAATTTAATTTTGTATAATGGTAAGATGGAGATACAAGGAAGTGGGGGCAATCATACATTCACATTCGTTTCGGGAAGATACAAATATATGATATACAGAAACATAATAGGCATAGACAATACTCCTGAGATAAACCTGATTGTTAAGAAAAACACAAGGATAATACTCAACGAAGATGGCTATATATTGTATTAGGTAATCCAATTTTTTATGACAATACAAAATTCTCAAAAATATCAATCCAAAACCAACTCCACGTTGTTCATCATCAACGGTTCAACCTTAGAGTCTGGATTTGTGGCTCTGAGTCGAACACTGTAAATACCTTTATGAGAGGATATTGATGGCAGAGATGTTTGGTATAGCTTGTACTCGTCGAGCAGTTGCAGGCTGTATTGTAACGAGGAGGCAGAGCTGTTGTAATATTTTATTATCAACTGATTAATACCTTTTTTGAGTGGTAACACCAGAGTTTCTTCCTGATATTCGGGGCGTGAAGGCATACAATGAGCCGTTATATATTCGCCGTTGAGCAATATATATACGCCATTACCTCCACCTACCTTTACTGCTGCACGGCAAGCACTGTCGGCAACTATCTCTTGCAAGAAAAGCACGCTACGACGTGGCTGTAGCTCCATTTCGAGTTTTTGCCCATAAAGAAAATTTTCCGTCTTACGCCACGTCTTGTTGTTTTCGGCCGTAAGGTCGATAAATCCTCTATTCTCCTCTTCGATATGACCAAAAACACCTCTGCCTGCTTTGGTATAAAGCCCGCCAAGTCTAACAGACCTTTTAGGCGTTGCCACTGTAATGCTGTCGGTCGGAATAAGGCTGAAACTGTACGTTTTATCTCCTACATCGAGGCTATATGCTTTCCCTATGTTGTTTTGGGTAAAAAATATAGTCGGAGCGATAGCTTTAGCATTGGGCGAGCAGTACCAGCTATAAGCAGTAAGGCTCTTGTAGCCCGAATAGTAGTCGAGCGAGGCGTGCCCAAATATCGGAGAGGCATTAGATGCCGTTAAGCGTTGTTTTGCAGAAACAACGCGTGTATCTGTAACGCTATACTTACCACCAAACGAAATCTTTATTACAGGCATAGGGCTATTAGCGAATACATAGCTCGGAAGTTTTATGGCTATCTTGCCATCTTTGGCGTTCTGTTTGAAACTTATATTTTTTTTATTTTCAAGTAGTTCTACTCGTTGCACTCTGCCTTTGATATTGCTAAGAGTAATTTCTTCTATTTTATTCGGTAAAAAAATGTAGAGATTATTGCCGTTAGTAGTGATATAGAAGTCTTTATTACTCGTTGGCAGAGGGTTTGCTTTGGTGGCATAAATGGCTTCGGCATTGATATTCAGCCATTTGCCCATATCGAGTAGTACGTCGCGTTCGAACTCCACGATAGAGCCATCGCCACGTGGTCCGATATTGAGCAGGTAGTTGCCACCGCGAGCCACCACCTTTACCAAACTTTCGAGCTTCTCCTTTACCTTATCTGCGACCTGCCCGCGCTCCTGCCACGAACGATAGCCCCATGTCTCGTCAAACATCGAGGCAGCTGTCTGCCAAGGTGTTGCTATCTGATAGTCTGGATATTCATTATCAGCCATTACGCTGAAATCAACATAATTATTACCCAAACGCCCGCTAATCATACATTGAGGTTGAAGACTATCAACAAGGTTGTAGAGCCTTCGGCTTTGCACAGGCGTAAGCGAACCCATATCGAACCAAATCTCCGAGATAGAGCCGTATCGGGTCATTATTTCCTCTACCTGTTTGAGGTTAAACTCGAAGTGTTCGGGTGTTATTTCGTCGGCATTGTGGCTCGAAATCGGAGAAGCCTGCGGATAATGCCAATCTATCAACGAGTAATAGACGGCAAAGTCTATGCCTCCGCGACGACAAGCAGCGGCAAGTTCGCCCATTATATCGCGACGATAGGGCGTGGCATCGACAATGTTGAACTTCGTATATTGCGAATGATACATACAAAAACCGTCGTGGTGTTTAGATGTAAAGACTATCGAACGCATACCGGCTGCCTTTGCCAAAGCCACTACCGAATCGGCGTTCCACTCCGTTGGGTCGAACCGCCGAGAAGTAGCTCCGTACCAATCGCTAAAAATACCGGCAAAAGATTGTATCTGTTCGCTGTAGCCTCGTGTAACGGGCTTGCCCTCGTACACTCCGCCATAGACAGAGTATAAACCAAAATGGATAAACATCGAATATTTCTGGTCTAACCACTTTTGCGTCGGCTTATTTTGAGCTAATGTTTGTAAAAATAGGCAAACACCAACGAGTAAAAGCAACGGACGAAGTTTCATTTGGTCGGGAAATTAGAAATTTTCAGTTAGAATTAATTATTTTCAATCAATTATTTATCATTTAGTCCGACAAACCTATGATTATCAACGAAAATTATTGAAAGTACGCCAATATTTGTCTTTGTAGATATCAAATTTTATATCAAAACGACTGCCATATTTACGCACAATTTCATAAAATACTTTTGAAGGCTTTCTAAAATCTTTACAGGCAAAATATATGTTTCTTGCATTTTCGCCGGTTTCTCTACCAACGTTTAGATATCCTTCTTTATCAATCAGATAAGACATCATCTCGTCTTCTATACCGTCCATAATCTGAAAATCATCTTTATGCGGCATACCATTGTTGTTTGTTCCATCGTATCGAATGGTCATAACAGCAATCCAAGGGTGTGAAGCGTGTCTGTCCCAATGTATCAGTTTGGTATTTATCAATGCGATAATTTTATTACCATTATCTAACCCTGCCTCAAACACCGAATAGTTGTCTTCCTCGGTATTATATCGAACTCCTTCGTATTTTTCGACAAACTCCTTTTGTCTCCAAATCAAAAACGAACGTAGCTTTGCGATGGGAATAAGCTCTTTTTCAGCCTCTTCCTTAGATATTACATTCAAGTTGTCGATATTATTCAAAAAATCGAGTTCGCCCAAATAGTTGTCCAAAAATATGAAAACGCCATTGGAAATTACATCTTTATTATCGCTTGTCATATCATTGTGAACAACACAGACATCTATCTCATCCGGATACTCCTCGCTATCATTCGAGTAGAAAAACATATTATTGACATCAAATTTGTAGCCACCCATTTCAATGGCAATATTTTCTACATTAGGTACAGGAGGCTTAAGGGCAGTAAACTTCCACCCTGCGATATTAGGAGCGCTCGCAACCAACTCTTCGACAAAAACCACATTTTCTATACATCCTTCGGCCGAGAAAATCAGCTCGACAGTATTCTCGTCGAACATACCGGTCAAATAGAAATATCCCTTCTTAATTTCAGCAAGTTTTGGCGATATTTTATCGAAAAACTCCTTCTCTATATCGCCTCTGTTTTTTACCACTCCGTGAAATACTTTTTCGTTCTCCGCAAACCACAACCAAAAATCGGCATAGTTTTTTATCGGCTTATCTTTTTTATTAAAGATATTTTTTATAATACTCATACTATTAGCTTTTTAAAATTATCAAAATACTACCTCGAAGTACCCTATCGGACAAATACGTTCAGACACCTCATTTTTTATATTATGCTACAAAATTAATATTTTTTATAAAACTAATTATTAACTTTGCATTCAAAACAAAATAAAGTATAAATAAACATTAAATTTATTATTCTATGAAGAAATATTTCATTGTCATACTGTCAGTTATATTGTTAATCAACTGTGGCAATCGCTCTTCTAACGACGATACAACAGAACATACCGATACACAAAACTCTAACAACGAATTGGTAGTAACCGACAACTGTATAATCTTCCTACTTCCCGACAGTTTGGAGCAAGAAGAGATGCTCGAACGGCTCGGCGAGGAATCCTACAACGAAGTCATCTCGGATATACTCTACTACAACCACGAGGCTCAGGTTGTATTAGAAGAGTTAGGCATCAAAACCGTATATTGCAATGAAAAATACATAAAATTGGTAAATAGCAATGGCAATGTACAAAAACTAAAAAGAAGCGAAATAGAAGACAATATGATAGTTTTTCATAAAGACAAATCGCCTCTAATACGATCTGCTGCTGACTTTGACGAAAACGAAATAATAACGCACTTAGGCATAACAGAGATACCCTACCAAAGCGGGATAAGCGCCAAAGCCGGTGAGTTTGCCGAATGTCTAAGAGAGGGCAAACCTTTGAGTGCCTTTTTTAGCGACTCTTGGACACTTGTATATCATAGCGACAATCGAGCCGACGGCTCTACCGACGGACAAATTACAAATTTAAGAAACTCTCAGATTGATAGCGTTATAAGGCTACGAGTAAAAAAATATATTGATGACAAGACATCGGCAGAGAGTGGCGTGTCGGTAAGCATAGAGGATGACTTTGACTTTGAGTTAAAAAAAATGGTCAAGCATTGGGACAGGTTCGAGACCATAAGATACGACGATACGCTCAACCATATGTATATAGTGGGAGCAGGCGCGTCGGACGTATTGAAGCTACAATACAACGAAGAAAAGCAGATAACATTGATGGAATATAGTAGCGAAGACCCGGGTTAATCCGATATTCAAAAACAATTTTACCACACACCGACTTGCAATATGCTCATAATAAAACGTTTTATACTATATCTTTTGTTTAAACGTTCAAGAATTATAAAAAAAACATTGAGTGTTTAAAATTTATATTGTAAATTTGCTGTTTGAAAAGTATTCCTTATTTAAAATCGCAAAAAAGATTCGAACAGATGAAAGTAGCCATATTAGGTGGCGGGAGTTGGGCAACCGCCATAGCAAAAATGTTGCTTACTAATATAGAAGAGATAGGTTGGTATATTAGAGACGACGAAAAAATAGAAAAATTCAAATCGCTCGGCAGAAATCCCAATTATTTGACCGGAGTAGCTTTTGATGTAAACAAAATTAAATTTTCGTCGGATATAAATGCTGTCGTTGAATACGCCGATATGATATTTATAGCTATACCTTCGCCATATTTAAAGACTCAGCTCAAAAAACTAACCGTAAGCTTGACAAACAAAATCATTATCTCATCGGTAAAGGGAATAGTTCCTGACGAAAATATGATATTGTCGGAGTATTTCAATATGTACTACAATATACCAATGGACAAGATTGCCGTTATATCAGGTCCTTGTCACGCCGAAGAGGTAGCTCTCGAACGTATGTCGTACCTTACTATCGGTTGCAAAGACCGCGAGTTGGCAAAGATCATAGCATCTTTTATGACCAACACCTACACCCAAACCTACGTTAGCGAAGATGTCAATGGTATAGAACTTTCGTCGGTGATGAAAAATATCTACGCCATCGCTGTCGGTATCTGCCACGGGCTCAAGTATGGCGATAACTTCCAAGCAGTGCTGATATCCAATGCTATACAGGAGACAAAACGTTTTTGTAATGCTGCCGTACCCCAACATCGCGACCTTCAAGAGAGTGTATATCTGGGCGACCTGCTTGTAACATCATACTCGCGTTTCAGTCGCAACCGAACATTCGGTACAATGGTAGGCAAGGGATATTCGGTAAAAACGGCTCAAATGGAGATGGAGATGATAGCCGAAGGATATTATGCGGCAAAATGTATAAAAGAGATTAACGAAGCTTTTCAGGTAAATATACCTATCGCCGACGCAGTTTATGATATTCTTTATCGGAACGAATCGCCCGCCGATACTATGAAAGCATTAACTTTAAAACTTTCGTAAAAAATATTAGTCCAAACAATAAAAATATGTTCTCTAAAAAGAAAATTGTGAATTTATTTTTTTATTTGACAAACAATAAGTAATTTCGAAAATTGTATTTTTTATCTAAAAAAGAGAGACGTATGAAACGATATTTTAGCTTCATAATATGCTTGTTATTAAGCGTATGTACCATTGCACAAAACTATCCTATTAAAAATATAGGGGGTACAGACTACTATGTTTATACAGTAGAGCCAAGTGAAGGTCTCTATCGAATAAGCAAAAAATTCAATGTTTTACAGTCCGATATCTATAAGGCAAACCCCAGAGTAAACGAGGGTTTAAAAGCAGGACAAACCTTATATATCCCCGTAAATAACAAAAATATAGACACACAAAACGCCTCGGCAAAAATTATAGAACATCAAGTAGTAGCAAAACAAACACTCTACTCTATCGGCAAGATGTATGGGGTGGAAAAAAACGAAATACTCCGATTGAATCCGGATATTGACAATGGTATCATAAAAGTAGGACAGATAATAAAGATACCCGTATCGGATATAAACAAAGCAAAGGCACAAGAAAATGCCATACAAAAAATAAACGAAGAGCAAACCGAGTCCAAAATTGTCAAGAGAGAGCAGCAACAACAGCCTTCGCAACCAAAAATAAAGTTCGTTACTTACGAGGTAAAGAAGAAGAAAGAGACTCTATACAGCATAAGTAAGCAGTTTGGTGTATCCATCAACGAAATTATAGAAGCTAATCCTTATGTACAAAACGGAATAAAAAAAGGGGATATTCTGCAAATACCTATAATAGAAGAAAATATCCCAAAAAATTCGAACGGCGACCTAATACACATTGTCAAACCCAAAGAGACTATATATGGCATAAGCAAACAGTATGATATAGCCCGTGAGGAACTTCTAAAAAATAATCCGCAACTGCAAAACGGACTAAAAACAGGCGATACCATCATACTGTATGTCAATGAGCAACACGACAAAACAATCGACACAAACATTTCGAACAACGATATAAACCGAGCATATAAGGTGGTATATCTATTGCCATTCTCGGCAGAAGACAATACCAATGCAACAAATATAGACCGTTTTGTAGAATTTTATAGAGGCTCGCTCATTGCAATGGAAAAGGTAAAAGAGGACGGTATAACATTGGATATATATACGTTTGATACTCAGTTGGGGACGTCTAAAATTCAAGATATTCTAAAAAACAAGATACCCCAAGATATCGATATGATAATAGGACCTGCGTACCCCGACCAAGTATCTATGGTAGCAAACTATGCTCGCAAAAACAATATTATTCAAGTAGTTCCATTTACTTCACAAATAAAGAATGCCGATAAATTCGATTTGCAATATCAATTCAATCCCTCTTCGAGCGATTTGGATATGGTGGTAATCAATAATATATTAGATGATTACAAAAACAACAATATTTTTTTTGTAAACTTCGACAGCAAAGACAACAAATCGTATCAATTGCCCGAAAGGTTTGAAAAAGCTGCAAGAGCAAACGGAGCCAAGTATGTAAAAATCAATGCATCGTCTATTACAAGCGAACAGATAGCATACCTAAGCCGAAACCCCAAAAGTTTGATTATACTATCTGCCTGTACGACACAGGAGTTTAAGGAGTTTACAAACTCACTCAACTTTGATTTAAAAGACTTTATATTTATTACCGATACGGATATCTTTAACTTCGCAAAAGAAGATAAGGTATTGAAGAAAAATAATTTCATAACATATTCGTTGTTCAATGCTACCCCTACAAGCAAATACCTCTCTTCGTATAACGAATATTTTACCGTAAGAAACCAAACATCTATACCCAATTACGATTTGTTAGGGTACGATTTGACCCTATATTTTTGTACGGCTCTAAGAGTCAATAGGCAGCTCAATTTCGACTCTAATATTGCCTTACAGCAATCCACATTCAATTTTACAAAACAAAACAACGGATTTCTAAACACCGGTTGTTTTATATATCATCTGAACAACAATAATTTGAGCATAGAAAAATTATAAAATTATCAAAACATTGTAAGCAATATTCTCTCAAAAATAACAGTAACTTATTATGCTCGAAAAAAACATAAAAGATTGGTTCTTAGAAGATATAGGCAACGGCGACCACTCTACGCTCTGTTGTATTCCCGAAAATGCCGTGGGCAAATCGCATCTGATAGTAAAAGATACGGGCGTTATTGCCGGTATTGAGGTTGCTCGCAAAGTTTTTGAGTATTTTGATAATACGCTAAAAATGACTCAATTTATTGATGATGGCAAAGAGGTAAAGCCTCGTGATATAGTATTTGAGGTAGAGGGCAAAATACGCTCGTTGCTACAAACCGAACGCCTTATGCTTAACATAATGCAGAGAATGAGCGGAATAGCTACTCGTACCCGCGAATATGTGAAACTGCTCGAAGGTACAGGAGCACGTGTGCTCGACACTCGTAAGACTACCCCCGGGTTACGGTCGCTCGAAAAAGAGGCTGTACTCATCGGAGGCGGTTGCAATCACCGCTTTGGGCTGTACGATATGATAATGCTAAAAGACAACCATATCGACTTTGCCGGTGGCATACCACAGGCTATTGAGCGTGCTAATGCCTACATTGGCGAACACAACTTAGAACTTAAAATAGAGATAGAAGTCCGTAACCTCAATGAACTTGGTCAAGTACTTGCCAAGGGCGGTGTACAGCGTATTATGCTCGACAACTTCACCGTCGACGACACTCGCCGTGCGGTAGAGCTTATCGGCGGACGTTTCGAGATAGAGTCTTCGGGCGGTATTACCAAAGAGACTATCCGAAGCTATGCCCTTACAGGTGTTGATTATATTTCGGTAGGAGCGCTTACTCACTCTGTCAAAAGCCTTGATATGAGTTTTAAGGCGGTAAAATAACGCTCGGAAATTAATACCTGTCTTTGCCCCGTTAAGGCTGTTCGTTGTTAGAACTTTCCAACAATGTGGCAAATATAGCTACTCTTAATATAGAAAATAATTGTTTGTTCGATAAAAACTTATAATCGACAGATAATCAATCCAATAATACAGTATAAACCTTTATTTAGGGAGAGAGGTTAGCAAACTGTATTACAAAGTTTTATTGACATAAAAAAAGAAATTCTTATCAGACAGCAACATTATCTTTTTATTATACAATTTCAAATTAAAGAAATTTAACTATCTTTGTACCGTAAAAGCAAATCAAATATAAAGAGCATAAGCGACACCCAAAATATGAGTAATAGAGGCACAAATCGACATTTTCGTTCGTGTATTATCGAGGCTCCAAACAGCCTCAAATCGACATTTACAGGCATTTACCCCTCCGCAAATCGCTGATTTAAAGCGTTTTAGGCTACATTTCGACAATTCTAAACCTATCACAATGCAACAACCGAATGGTTATAGTGTTGTGTTTTTTTGTTTACCAACTATCAATCTACAAAATCTTAATTGTTGCGACAAAATTTATAATTCAAAAAAACAGAACCACAATTAACTTTATTTTATTAAAATAATCATAAATAAACTTAAAACAGTATGAAAAATTTGTGTGAAAAGAAAAACATCGACTTTTTTGAGCAGTGTGAGAGATTATATACCTGTATAATTTAAAGATAAAACACATTCTCATTTACTAATTAAAAAACATTTTTTTATGCACGCACAAAATAACAACAAAGAGTATCAGCTTTTTATCAAAAAGATTAGAGCTTCCAAAAAAATTATTGTAGCATCTTCCTTTATTACCAAAGATGAGCTATTACGTATTTGTAACGATACAACGAGTAGTATCAACATTCTAATTTCGTCAGAAAGCGATGATTTTGAAGCTATTAGAGACCACTTCAAAGAACAACCGAATGATTCCAATATCAAATGTAGAGTTGTGGTCGGTCTTAGGTATAGTATGAAAATGGTGGCCGGTATCCATAATTACAACTCTATTTGGCTAATGACCGGTTCGACTTACATAACAGAGCTTGGGTTTCAAGCACCCGACGAGATGGACTCTTTCCGAGAAATAACTGCGACAGACCCTGTTTTTGTCAAAGAGAAAGAACTTTTCGAACTACTGTGGAATAACTACTCCTGCGATATTTCGGATTGGAAGGAGCAACCTTATGACGAAGACCAATTGCTACACGAGGCTGTCGAAAACCTCGCAATATGGCTTAATATGAAAATGATGGGCAAAGTGTCTCAGATTGCAGAAATGCCGACAAGCAAATTCAACCGATTCATTAGACAAACTTTGAGCAAACAACAATATAGTCGGAATAATAAGCAAAATAAATCGGATACTGAAACTATTCAAACCACAAACAAACCGAAATCCAAAAGGTCTTTATTCCATAAGTTGATGAGCAGAGATTGCCTTTTCGAGACAGCTCCCGAAGAGCTAAAACATAACCGTTATAAATATTCATACCATATCTTATTTTTGCATAAGATTAATGAACAAACTGCCAAAGGGGTTATGACTATACCTCACAATATTGGTAAAAAATACGATAGTTATATCAAGGAGAACGACTTGAACAACAAGTGCTATAAGTTTGTGTACAATGAAAGTGAGGTTGGAAATGCCACTATCACCACAAGTTACGACAATAGTACAACGCAAGAAGTTTATTATATATTGTTTGATCAAATTGAAGGCTCTAGATTAAAGAGTTACATCGAAAACAATCCCGATAAAAAGTTGTTTATAGCAATCGACTTTATAGAAGACACAATCTATTTAAATAATATTTAACAAAGGAAAGCCGATGCCTTAGTAGGCAAAAATTTTTAAATTTAAAAAAAATGAGTAACAGCGATGCTAATGCAAAAGAAATGTGCAAAGAGTATTTAATGTCAAAAGGTTATACCGTGTTAGAGGGTAAAACAAAGGCATGCGATATCGAATGCGAAAAAGATGGGGTTCGATATTACTTCGAGGTTAAAAGTTCGACAAAGGACAAAACCGAACCATATCGCGGCACGGTTATGTTGTCGGAAATGAGAGCAGCTATTAATAACAAAGCTACTTATCGTTTTTTGGTATGTAAAGGCAATGACAAGAATCACTCGAACTGGGAATTTAAGATTTTTGAAGTTGATGAGTTTATGAAATACTGCGCTTTGACCACGCCTATTCTTAGGTATGCTTACCACGAAAAATGGCAACCAAAGTTTAAGGGCACTACAACAAAAGCAAATGATGAGTTGATTAAATTGATGGCTGAAAATTATGACCAATGGCAGAATTTATCACAAACAACCGATGATGAAGATTTGAAAAAAACAATATCCGAAATAAACGAAGAGGATGCTCAAATATTAATGAATTGGTCAGGCGTTGGTATCTTCTTCCAAAAAGGCAAACTTAAATTTTGGAAAAAAAACAACGACAAATTCTGGTGTGGGTTTAGTAGCAAACATAAAGGTCGTATCGCATACTGGTATGGCATAAGTAAGAACGTCATACAGTTGGCTGACGAACAGCACCTAACACATATTTTACTAAAAACCGATTTGGATGGCGACTATAAAATTCCTTTCGATATGATAAAGAATATTATTAAAGAATGGAATCTGAAACCTAACAATAAAAGGTATTATCATATTCAGTTAAAGGAGAACGACAATGGTGATTTGGTAATTTACAAATCACAAAAACCCGAGTTTTCTATCAAGGAATATGCCGTATAAACAATTAATCATCAAAACAAAAGCAGTTCGCAGTAGTGTGCACTGCTTTTTTGACAATAACCATTAAACACAAAAGCGATTCAAAGCCCTCAGCCCTTTGCTCTTACTTTCGTCATAAACCGCTCCGCATCGATTATAGCACGAATATGAGTACCTTTGCCGACAATACTGCATTGGTCGTACACTTCGGCTTCGAACGTAAGAAACCGCCCATTGTCGCTAACGGCGGTAAGTTCGGTGCGTACCGTAACGCTCATCCCTTCGGGTGTGGCATCGGTGTGATTGACGCTTATGTGCGTGCCTACGGTGGTTTTGCCCTCGTCAAGTAGCGGTGCTATACTCTGTGCGGCGGTGCGTTCTATCTCGGCTATCATAGCAGGGGTAGAAAAAACATCTATCGAGCCGCTCCCTACACGGCTTGCCAACATCTCGGTCGTTACGCTAAAAGTGCGTTCGTTTTTTATTCCTATCATCATATTTTTCTCAAAATCAAGTTGTTAATCAATGTATTTTTTAGATAAAACAAAATGGGCTCTATGTCTCGGGCAAAATATTCATCTTTTATTTCAAAGTAGATTACGACAAACGACATATTCGCAAAAACTATCAGACATTAATAGATTACAACGCCTAAACATAAGAACTACAAAGGTAGTGCTTTTTTAGCGAATAAAAATGATTTTTATTTTACTGATTTACTACTCTTTCCGGTATTTATTTCATTTTTTTTTGTACCTTTGTGCGTTAGTTTATGTGTAATTTGGG
>JBGXXV010000012.1:0-10069 GCA_041814825.1 Bacteroidota bacterium
AAAAGTTTTTTTTTGGGGAAAAATAGGGTGGTAGCTTTTTGAGTTTCAGTTTTTTGTTTGATTTTTTTGGTAGTGCCTCCCAAAGTATGATACTCAAATCCATTCTCCTCTTCCAAAAGTTGTGTAAGTATATCACTTACTTGTTTCTGTGTAAAGTCCATAAAATTATTCTTTTTGTTGTTCAAATATAAGTCTTTTGGGGATATTTACACACTTTTGGGGATAGTATCAACTTGCTGTTATTAGAAAACCATATAAAAGCCTTTGAAATTGTGTTTTTCTACATCAATTTTGGGTGGATTTGAGTATCATACTTTGGGAGGCACTACCAAAAAAATCAAACAAAAAACTGAAACTCAAAAAGCTACCACCCTATTTTTCCCCAAAAAAAAACTTTTATCGGACACCAATAATTGAAAATTTTTGTTGTAATGTTTTGGTAATTCATAATTTTATATTTAACTTTGCGAAAAGGCTGATTTTAAATATTTCACACCATTTAATTGATTTAAAATCAACAATATCTAAGCGAAAGAAAACTTTTAACCATTAAAGATAATTTTATTAATAACCATATTAAAAATTATATTAGTACAATGAAACACAAAAATCTTAAATGTTTGTCAATTAGCTTTTTAATGCTGATTGCCGGAGTGGTAATGACAAAATCTTTTGCTCAGGACAATGGTAGCTTTGTAACGATGAAAGTAGGTCAAGAACTGATAGGTCAAGTCGTTTATATGTATATAGCAAAAGATAATGTGGGCGATCTCAGTGTCGATATAACTGATCTTAAAGTAGAGGGAATTGAGTTGTCTCCTGCCGCAATGCATGCCTCAGGATTTGACTGTAAAATACTATCTACCGACATCAAAATCGCAGGAGAATTCAAGTATCTGGATTGTGGGTTTATAGGTCTAACCGAGTTGAATATAGGAACCAATCCCGAATTGGCAACACTCCGATGCGAAGTGAATTATCTGAAAATATTAGATGTAAGTAAGAATCCTGCACTTATTGATTTGGTTTGTAATCGCAATCAAATCGAAGCCTTAGAGGTATCGGCATGTAAAAATCTAATACAGTTAGACTGTGGAGACAATAGGCTGAAAAACATCGATTTGTCTAAAAACGTCAAGCTTACAGCTTTTTACTGTATGAATAATCAAATCGAAAAATTGAATTTTGTTGGATTGAAAGAGTTGACATTGCTGTCATGCCCCAACAATCAATTAACGGATATAGAGATTGGTCAAAATGATAAATTGGTGTATTTCTCTTTGTTCGGCAACAAAATATCCGGCGAAAAAATGAGCGTTATCATCGACCGATTGCCTAATACGGAGAAAACAAAAAATATTGTTGTCATCGATTCCAAAGATAGTAATGAGAAGAATGTGTGCTACAAAGACGATGTAAAAAAGGCTAACGCAAAAAAATGGGCTGTCTATGACAGAATAGGACAAGATAATTATTACGGTGTTCTTTACGAAGGTTCGGAGCCAACGGATATCGAAAATATTACATTATCTAATGTAAGCTATTACCCAAACCCGGCCAAAGAATATGTAATAGTCCAAACAACCCCGAACAAGCAAGTATCTATAACTACTATCGACGGCAAAGTTTGCTTCGATTCCGTTGCCGATATTAACGGGAAGTGCTATATAAACCTTGCATCTTTATCAAGTGGTGTCTATTTCATAAAAACAGACCACGGAGTCGAAAAACTCATTATCGAATAAGCCTCTATCCGTAAAAAAATCCGAAAATAAATATTATTTTCGGATTTTTTTCTTAAATTCAAATTCACAAGAACTTCACTCTTACCTCTACCGAGTATATTGAGTTTTTTGCCTTTGGGGTAAGTGTAGATGCGCAGAGCAACCTCGCCGCATCTTTTTCGGTAACAATTATTATAGTATCTCTGTCGGCTAAACGATTGATTTTATCAATGTCTCTTTCTGAAAAATGGTGGTGGTCGGGATAAGTGGTCTTAGCTATAGTACGACAAAACGGCTTGATATAACGGTACAGAGTATCGGCACTGACTACTCCCGTAACAACGTGTACATCATACTTTTGGCTAATATCCAACGGTACGGAGTCAAATATATTTTGAGGAGGGAAAAACTCAAAGGTCGAAAACCCAAGCACTGTCCCCTGTCTCAACTTCAATCGTTCTGCCCACCGACACTTGTCTGTCTCGCTCATATCCGGCGGACATTTGGTTACTATTACCTCATTTGCTCGCTTTATACCTCTACGGCTCTCTCTAAGTCGTCCGTAAGGCATTATGCAATCGGAGAATATTGGGCGATTGAAATCGACCAATACAATCTGATGCCCTGCTTCCAAACGCCGATATTGAAAACCATCGTCGAGCAGTATTACATCGGGTTTAGAGGGCTGTGCCAACAGATATTCGATGGCGTTGATACGGTCTTTATCGACCACAAGAGTAATGTTGGGGAATTTCCTAAAAATTTGATAAGGCTCATCGCCTATACTATCGGCTGTGGATGTGCCGTCGGCAACTACCATTCCTTTGGTCTTACGCTTGTAGCCTCGGCTTAGCACTGCCACTCGTTTGCCCTGCCCCAAATACTTGCGTATAAAGTATTCTATGTGAGGTGTTTTGCCGGTACCTCCGACAGTGATATTTCCCACCGTTATTATCGGTAAATCGAAACTGTACGACCTCAATATTTTAAGGTCGTACAAAAGGTTTCTTATCAATGTGATGAGGAAAAACATATTTGCCGTCAAGGTAAATGTTTATCGGATTTTTGCACCGAGATGCAGCTCAAAGTTTTTTTGGAGTTTGCCCATTATACCGTCTATTTGGCTGTCGGTAAGAGTTTTGTCGCTGTCTTGCAAAATAAAATTGACCGCATACGACTTTTTGCCATCTTCCAGATTTTTACCTTCATATACGTCGAAGAGCTTTACCTGTCTCAACAATCGTTTTTCGGTAGCAAAAGCAATATTCTCTATCTGCCCGAAAGTGATATTTTTATCCACCAATAGAGCCAAATCACGCGATACTTCGGGAAATTTCGATATTTCTCCAAATTTAATATTCCTCTCGGCACTTAGAGTCAAAGCCTCGTCCCAACTGATTTCGGCGTAGAATACCTCCTCCTTGATACCGAATATTTTAAGAATATCTTTCGACACAATACCTGCCACAGCCAGATTCTTGCCTGATGTGGTAGCATATTGGAGAGCTTGAACGAAAATATCGTTTTCTATCTCCTTTATTGATAATTTCTTAATACCCAAACGCAGGAAGATATTTTGCATATATGCTTTGAGGTCGTAAAAGGTTGTTTTTTCCTCTTTTCGTAACCAACTCTGAGCAACCCTTTTACCCATAATCCACAAGCCGAGATATTCGCTCTGTGTGTAGGAGTCGAGGGAGTCGTTACTCTCGCCCTTTACATCGGCACAATAGCGATAACAGTTGCCAAACTCGTAGAATTTGAGGTTGCCATTCTGGCGGTTGATGTTGTATGCCATACTTTCAAGACCACCGAAAAGCAATGTCTGACGCATTACATTAAGGTCGTTGCTAAGTGCGTTCATTACCGATACACTGTGTTTGGCGGGGTATGTGATAAGATTGTCGTAATATTGGCTTTTAGAGAACGAATTGTTCATTATCTCATAAAAACCATTAGCGGTAAGCTGCTCGCTGATAAGGTTTTGCAAATAATGTCTGTCGGGTTTCGGACTATACGAAAGCGATGATTTTACACTTTGTGAAATCTCCACATTATCATATCCGTAGATTCGGAGAATATCCTCTATTACATCTACATCACGCTGTACATCTGTACGATAGGCAGGTACTTTAAGCCTATAAATGGTATCTTGGGTAGTGTTATCGCCGTTTTTTGCCGATATCTCTATTTCAAGTCCTTTTAGGATATTTTCAATTGTCTGTATATCAATATTTTTGCCAATAAGCGAATGAATTTTTCTAAGACTTACATCTACCGTAAAATCCTCTATCGGTTTGGGATATATGTCGATAATATCGCTTGCAATAGAGCCTCCGGCAATCTGAATCACCATCGAAGCAGCTAAACGAAGTACGTAGATAGTATCATGCGGATTGATACCACGCTCGAATCTAAAACTCGAATCGGTATTAAGTCCGTGATGTCGAGCCGATTTGCGTGTACTAACAGGGTTGAAATAGGCACTTTCGATAAAAATCGATTTGGTCGTATCGCTTACGCCCGAATACAGACCGCCGAATATACCCGCCATACACATTGGTTTCTGGGTATCGCATATCATCAAGTCGGTGTCGGTAAGGGTGCGTTGCGTGCCGTCGAGGGTAACGAACAGTTCGCCGTGGCGAGCATTGCGTACCACTATGGTTTTGCCCTCGATAGCATCGGCATCGAAAGCGTGCAAAGGCTGACCAAAGGAGTGCAGTAGGTAGTTGGTAATATCCACGACGTTGTTGATAGGGTTTAGTCCGATAGACTTTAAGCGGTTTTGCAACCATTCGGGCGATTGAGCCACAGCAACGCCTGTAATGGATATACCCGCATAACGAGGGCAGGCATCGGTATTTTCGACTTCAACCTCTATCTTCATCGACCCGCTACTTTTCGGCAACTCCGCCTCTTGCGGACGAAGCAGTTCGGAACTTATACCGTGGGCATTACAATATGCATGCAAGTCGCGAGCCACACCGTAGTGCGATATGGCATCGGAGCGGTTCGGAGTAATATCTACTTCAATGATGGTATCGGACTGTACTCGGTAATAGTTTTTCGCCAATGTACCTACCACAACATCTGAGGGCAATACAATGATACCATCGGACGAGTTGCCCACGCCTATCTCGGTTTCGGAACAAATCATACCGAAGCTCTCGACACCCCGTATCTTTGAGCGTTTGATTGTAAACGTCTCGTCTCCACTGTAAAGCTTTGTACCTATGGTAGCAACCACCACCTTTTGCCCCTGTGCTATGTTGGGAGCACCGCACACTATTTGTAGTGTTTCGTCGGCACCTATATCGACGGTGGTAACGTGCAGGTGGTCGGAATTTTCGTGGTCGGCACAGGTTTTTACCTCACCTATTACAAGCCCTTGAAGCCCACCTTTAACACTCTCATACTCAGAGATGTGTCCTACTTCCAAACCGATAGAAGTCAATATTTTGGCTATCTCTTGTGCCGTTAGGTCTGTTTTGATATAATCTTTCAACCAAGATAACGATATATTCATCTTTCTGATTAGGTTTTTATTTGCAAATGCTTAAATCAATTTTTTTATAACCTGCAAAGATAGAAAAAATAATTGAGAAATTCTGCCCAACTATGCGAAGCAAAATAAGTAGAGGCGAAAGACTAAAAAAGTATTTTATCTTCGAGTTTGTTTATCTCAGCAAGTACCTTTTTGATTTTCTCCATAGTGGTAATGGTAGTTGGCACCAAAGGCAACCGCAAATTGTTCTTTATCAGCCCCATTATAGAAAGCATTGATTTGACACCTGCCGGATTGCCGTCTATGAAGAGTAGCTCCATAAGTTCGGTGAAACGATAGTGTATCTCGCGAGCCCCGATAAGGTCGCCTCTAAGAGCAAATCGCACCATCGAACCAAATTCTTTTGGTAAAGCATTGCCAATAACAGATATAACTCCCTCTGCTCCAAGTGTTATCAAAGGGAAAGTAATACCATCATCGCCGGATATGACCATAAAGTTTTTAGGTTTGTTTTTGATAATCTCATCTATCTGATGAAAATTGCCCGAAGCCTCTTTGATAGCTACAATATTGTGAAATTCTTTAGCCAACCGCAAAGTAGTTTGCGAAGAAATATTTACCGAAGTTCTACCCGGCACATTGTAAAGAATGACAGGCATATCGGTAGATGTAGCAATGGCTTTATAATGCTGGTAAAGCCCCTCTTGCGAAGGTTTATTGTAGTATGGAGTTACCGACAGTATAGCCGAAATACCTTCAAAATCGGTTCTCTTTATCTGCTCTACCACTCCGGCGGTATTATTACCTCCTATACCCAATACAATAGGGATACGCCCATTGGACTTTTCTACTACGAAACGTGTGATTTTTTCTTTTTCGTCCATTGTAAGAGTCGGTGTTTCGGCAGTAGTGCCACACACCACCAAATAGTTCGTATCGCTATCTATCTGGTATTCAATGAGATTATGCAGAGCTTCGAAATCGACACTACCATCATCTCTAAAAGGAGTTACCAAGGCAACCCCCATACCAATCAATTTATTTTGAAGCATATACATATATACAAAATACGGCTTTTATTTATTTTAGCTCCTAACTATTTATTTTTTTCAGATAAAACAAAAACTGCTCTAAAATAAATCTACGACTGATGTATTGATGATTTGTTGTATCTATTAGGAAATTGAAATTAAAGTCACTGTTTTTGTCGGTACCACAAAATAATGTAGCATCGACATTTAGCAAAATATAGAGCAGAGGCACAAAACTTTTTTGATTGACATCAAAGACTACATCGAACTTTCTGTTTTTTACCTCATTAATTATTGTATTAGAGGGTTTTCCGATACAAGATAAATCTTTTTTTGTCATAAAAAATCTATTATTGTCTGATATCAGAGCAGTCTCTTTGCTATTAACATAGCAACAAGAGAATACGGATTTGTTGTCTGCTTTTAATAACTTTTCGAGTTCGATAAATTCACCGAACTCTTCGTCTCTATTAATACTGCCGACCAAAAGACAAGTTTTTATTTCGGTATAATTCAGGAATTGTCTGTTTGAGTTTTTTAAACTATTTTTTTTGATTTTTTTGCGAACAATATTCCTGCTGATTTTTTTTAAAAGCCTCATTTGCCGAATATTATAATATTGTCATTTAGAGATGTTATATTGTCGTTCGTAGTATTTTTGGTATTCTCCCGAAGTAACATTTTTTACCCATTCTTCATTAGCCAAATACCAATCAACCGTTTTTTCCAAGCCTTCTTCGAATTGCAAAGATGGCGTCCAACCCAACTCTTTTTGCAGTTTTGAAGAATCTATGGCATATCTAAGGTCATGACCGGCTCTGTCTGCAACAAATGTTATCAGTTGTTGGCTTTCGCCCTCTGTCCTGCCGAGCTTTCTGTCCATAATATCGCACAAAAGCCTGATTAAATCTATATTTTTCCATTCATTATTGCCTCCAATATTGTAAGTCTCCCCATTTTTACCATTATGAAAGATGAGGTCAATAGCCGCAGCATGGTCTTCTACATAAAGCCAATCTCTTACATTTTCGCCCTTACCGTAAATTGGAATCGGCTTATTGTTTTTTATATTGTTGATAGCCAAAGGTATTAGTTTTTCGGGGAAATGGTGTGAACCATAGTTGTTGGAACAGTTGGAAACTACAACAGGCAAGCCGTATGTGTCGTGAAAAGCTCTTACAAAGTGGTCTGACGATGCTTTCGATGCCGAATATGGCGAATGTGGGTCATATTTGGTCTCTTCGGTGAAAAATGTACCGTCAAACTCCAATGCTCCGTAAACTTCGTCGGTAGATACGTGGTAAAAACGTTTGCCTTCTACATTTCCCTTCCATAACTCTTTGGCGCAGTGAAGCAAATTGCAAGTACCCAATACATTAGTACGAATGAATACAAAAGGGTCTGTAATGCTCCTATCTACATGACTTTCGGCAGCCAAATGCACTACTCCATCGGGGTTGTAGGTAGCAAAAAGTTCTTTTAGTGCTTCAAAGTCGGTAATATCGACCTTCTCGAATTTATAGTTGGGAAGTTGGTCAATATCGACTAAATTAGACAAATTACCCGCGTATGTCAAAGCATCAAGGTTTACTATCCTGTAATCGGGATATTTATTGACAAACCTACGAACTACATGTGAGCCGATAAACCCGGCTCCTCCTGTTATAAAAATAGTTTTAGCCATTTTCCTTAAAAATTATCGTTTGTTGCAAAGTTACAATTTTTTTATGAAAAAAGACCTAACATATTTCGGCAAATATATTAGGTCTATATTTCAGACATCAATCGGCAATTTAATCCGCTTCAATAAAGTTACCTTTTGAGTTGAACTCCAAAGTCAAATCATTTGATAACTCTATTTCGTATCCATAAGTTTCTTTATCTACTTCCACAATAGACAGATTAGGATAGTTGGTTTTGCAATAACTTAGGATATTGGCAGGCAATAATGCTAAAACAGAATTTGGCAGAGCCGACCCTTTACAATCAATATGGTCCCACTCTCCGTTTTTTTTGAACTCCAATTCCCAGCCATTTGAGAAATATACGTCCCAATTGTATGAGAAATCGTCCATATCTTTTACAACACGACTTACTTCAACATCTGCAAAATGTGATTTGATAAAACTCTGGCTCTGTTTTGGCAATTGAGCAAATGACACTGTTTTGTCTTTCTCACCTCCTACGCATCCTATAGAAAATAGGATTGCTGATGCCACAAAAAATAATTTTAATGATTTCATATTAATCTCTTTTTTAGTTTTGTTTATATAATATATTTAATAAATAACTTAAAGCAAAGGTATAACAAAAAATCATATAAAAAACTCTTTTATTGCATTTTAACCTTTAATACACTTTATTAGTCAATAGACACTATCAATAGGCATTGAATTTCAATAGTTATTGTCAAAATTTTAAATTTTCGATTCCCAAAAAATTACTAAAATTTTATATTCGACAATAGCTCTTTCAGTTCCAACATATTATTGAGCACTATATCTGCTTTGGCTTGTTTGAGTACATCATTGTGTAGTATTCCCGTGTTTACGGCAATAGTAAATATACCTGCCGCCACTCCCGACATTACACCAAGAGGAGCATTTTCTATTACTATTGCTTGACCGGCTTTTACATCGGCTTTTTGTAGTGCCATAAGGTAAGGTTCGGGGTGTGGCTTTCCGTATTTGACATCAAAAGCAGAAATGATTTTGTCTGCCTCGAAAATATCGGGAAAATTTGTTTGTAGTCGCTCTATTAGAGATGGTTGAGCCGAACCGGTTACGACAAGTATTTGTATATCCTTTGATTTCAAAAATTGCAAAACTTCCAAAACATTCGGTATCTGCCGGGCAGGAGGATATTGCTCAAAATACTTAACCTTAATGCCATATATCTTATCTTTGGTGGCTCTGTCTGCTTTTACACCATAGTGTTTTACGAAAGTCTCGTCTATGGTACTGTCGCCTGTCCGCCCCTCGTGAAGATAGGCTTCATATACGGGAAAGTCAAGACCCACATCGGTCATTGCTTTGTGCCACGCCTCTGCGTGATATGGCATAGAGTCGAACAGTATGCCGTCCATATCGAAGAAGGCAGCTTTAATACTTTTGTTTTTTAGCAAATCTATATTCATTATAAAAAAAATTTGACAAAGATAACCTTTTTGACACATATAAATAAGCAAAAAATACATAATAAGAACACAAATATTGTATTATTCGATAAAATCATATAACTTTGTATTCAAATTTTAAACTTATTATTACATAAAATATTTTACATTATGAAAAGAATAACATCTACCCTAACGTTACTACTTACTTTTTCTTTATTTCTGTCTGCGGCTCCCGGCGATACCACATTTGTACAAACATTCGATTTTAGTTTGGGGCGAAAAACCAAACTCGATACATTCCGATTCCCCGATGGCACGAAAAAATATTCAAAAGTACTGATGTACTACACCATCAAGTGCGACCCAACAGGCGACTACATCCAAAACAACGGCATCGACTACCCTTGTGGAGAGTGGGACTACGATGTATATACCGACATACTCCAACCTATCGGAGTCAATGACGACGGTAGTCCGAAATACAAGGTTAATCGTATATGGACATATATCACTCCTTATGGCATCAATATCGACAGAGACACGTATATGAAAACAATTCTCAACAACAACGGCTGGACATACGTTTTCGATGTTACCGATTTTTTGCCCCTGCTCAAAGGTGATGTCATACTCCGCGACAACAACGGGCAGGAGCTTGTCGATATCAAGTTTGCATTCATCGAAGGCA
>JBGXXV010000013.1:0-24522 GCA_041814825.1 Bacteroidota bacterium
ACAAGAAAAGTATGCAAAAGAAGCTCCTTACGGCAGTGCCTACGCTCGGCATAGCTCGAACAAGTTCGGCTCTGCCCTCGCTCAATCGCAAAAGTGCTAACTTTTTATTCTTTACAAGAAAAAAAGTTAGTCGGGGTTTGGGGCAGAAAGCCCCAACCTAAGAGAGAAGAAAACGAGATTGGAGCTTTGGAACGATTGATAATATATTGGACAGTAATGAAATTTTATAAACAAAAAACTGAAATTCAAAAAGCTATCACCCTAAATGGTAAAAAAAACTTTTATCGGACACTAATAGTTTTTTATAACCTAATTATATTCGATTAGCTTACCCTCTCAATACCGCTATACGAAGGTTGTTCGTTCAAAAATTCGGTGGCTACTCCAACTCCCAGCCATCGTCTTCGTCGATGAAGTATGGCTGATTGTCTATTAGGTTGTCGATGTCGCGACGCTCTTTTTTGGTAGGGCGACCGAGTCCTTTGGCTCGTTGGTTTTGTCTATCGACCTTGATTACCTCCAACAAGGCTATTTGGTCGGCCGATGTGACGTTTTGCAGGTAGTTCTCCACAAGTTTGGCACCGAGTCGGCTCGAGGGTATATCCAGTACACGAAAGGCGTATGTTACAGGCGGACGTTTTATCTGAATGGTATCTCCTGCCTTTATCACACGCGACGCCTTTACCAAAGCCCCACCTACAAGCACACGTCCTTTTTTGCAGGCTTCGGCAGCTTGTGTGCGGGTTTTGAAGAGCCTTACCGACCATAGAAATTTATCGATACGCGTATCCATCGGTAGAGTAGGGTGTTATTTGTTGTTGAATCGGTTCATAGCCGAGGCAAGCCCTTCGAGGCAAAACGACTTTATACAATCTACGGCAAGTTCTATCTTTGCCCCGATAATCTGCTGCTCGTCGGCAGTAAAGCGAGAAAGCACATAATGCACCTGCCCGCCTTGCGGAAAGTCGTTGCCGATACCAAACCTAAGACGTGCATAGTTTTGCGACTGTATCAGCTCCTGAATGCTTTTCAGCCCGTTATGTCCCGCATCAGACCCTTTGCCTCGCAGTCGGATAGTCCCGAAGGGCAGAGCCAAATCATCGACCACAACGAGCAGTCGGTCGATAGCGATATTCTCCTTTTGCATCCAATAGCGAATGGCTTTGCCACTCTCGTTCATATAGGTAAACGGTTTGAGCAAAAGGAGTTGTCGGTTTTTGATTTTGCCTTCGGCAACGGCACCGTAACGTTTGTTGATGTCGAACGATATAGAGAGGCTTTCGGCCAGCTTATCGACAGTGTCGAAACCGATATTGTGGCGGGTATGCTCGTATTCCGAGCCGATATTGCCAAGTCCGACGATAAGATATTTCATTTTCTTTCCTTTTCGTTTAGTGAATATTAACTTGGGTAGCCCCAAAACCGTATTGCTGAAACGATGCATCCTGAAAAGAAGTATTTTTGTACTCTTTTTTAAGACTGTCGATGATGGATTTCCTCAATACGCCCTCGCCTTTGCCGTGTATGAATACTATCTTTTGCCCCTTTTGGGTGATATTTTTTTTCATTACCGAATGAAATTTTTCGAGTTGAATGGCAAGTATGTCGGCATTGCTTAGGTTGGCTAAATTGTCGATTAGCTCGTGAATATGGAGGTCAATCTCAATCAACTCTTGCTTTCGTGGCGGAGCAAACTGCTTTTTTGTGGGCTGATGGCGTTTTTCGTGCATAGCCTCTTTCAACTGCTTTTCGTCGATAAGATGCTTAATTGGCGGATAGTCTTGGTAGAGGACGGTCAAAACCATCGCTTTTGCCTCGAAAAAATCGTTATCTGCAAAGCGGTGTAACTTGTAAAAATCGACGGGATTTATCTTCAAAGCTATATCTATTGCGGGCTTGGTATCGAATATTTTGCCCTTCTTAAAAGCAAATCCTTGAATACGAAGATATTCGTAGTCGTTGACGCTCTCTTTGGGTATATCGTCTATGAATAGTTTGGTTTGTGGTTCTATCGTGTCGGCGGTATGGATAGTTGTTGTCTCATTGCCTGTCAGGAGCTGAAAGTTGATATAGTAGTTGCTTTCGTTGATAATAAAGAGTTCCATAGGGCTGTTTTGCAGGTTTTTGATGTTTGTGGGTACAAACGCCAACGAGAGTGATATTTTTTCGCCTTCGGGGGTCTCTTCTGCCGTGTCGAACGAGTATTTTGGGGCTTCTTGTTTGTTTGTTCGGGATTGAGCTTCGGTTTGTGCTTTGGGTGTGTCGGTCTTGAAGTTTAGTTCGTTGGTCTGCTCTACTACTACCACTTCGCGTGCCAAAACAGGTGTCTCAAAGCCGTCGTCTTCGAGTACTGTTATTATTCCCTTCTCACCGATATGTGTTATGGTACCGCCTCCTACCGCATTGAGATATCGTACTTTATCGCCTAATTTCATTTTTTTCTATTGAATAAAACTATTTTTTAAAAACAAAATGTACCGTCTGTTTTACCTCAGGGCTAAGGCTTTGAGCCACAGGACACTCTCTGGCAGCAGCGTGTAGCAGTTTTCGCTCCTTGTCGCTGTAGTTGTCGTGCGGGAATGTTATCTCTATCACTATTTCGGCTACACGTCGTGGCGAAGGGTTCATTATTTTTGTTGTTGTTGCCTTTGCTCCGTCGATGTCGAAGCCGTGTGTGCGGGCGGCAATACCCATAATTGTAAGCATACAGCTACTCAGCGAGGTGGCAAGCAGGTCGGAGGGCGAAAAACTTTTGCCTTCGCCTTGATTGTCTTTCGGAGCATCGGTGATAAGTACCGTTCCCGATTCGCTATGGGTTATCGTTGTGCGTAAATTTCCGTTGTACTCTGTTTGGGTTGTCATATCTCTTTTTCGATTTTTATAAACTTACCAACAAACCCTACCTTTGTTACAGATACGGTTTGTTGGTAAATAGCTGTTGTTGTTTGTCTGTTGATTAATTTAATTTTCGGTATGGGGCATTGCTCTTTTTTTTCAGTTCGTATAGAGCGGCAGTTTCGCCCTCAGCACGTTTGCCTTCGCTGTCGAGTACTGTAACGGTGCTGTCGCCGAGTTCGTAGTAACGCACTTTGCCGTCGCTATCGGTAAACGAGAATTTGCCACCTTCGCCACGTACTATTTCGCCGCTGCTATGGTAAGCTGCAAATTCGCCGTTGTTGCCTTTTGAATATAGCTCTACCAATGCGAATTTGCCATTGTATAGCAAAGTCAGTATGGTACGGATACCGTTGCAGTCGGCACAAGGCAAGTCGCCTTCATAGTAAGATATTAGCTCTGTGGGCAACTCCGTTTTCAACTTTTTCAGTTCGTATAGCGAGGCGGTTTCGCCCTCAGCACGTTTGCCTTCGCTGTCGAGTACGATAACGGTGCTGTCGCCGAGCTCGTAATAACGCACTTTACCCACGTTGTCGGTAAGCGACAACTTGCCGTCTTTGCCGAAGTCGATTTTGCCCCACGTATGGGTGTGATAGATTTCACCGCCGCTTTTGCCGGGGTAAAACTCATCAAGCATGAATGTGCTGTCGGCTTTGAGTTGGAGGATAGTGTTGATACCGTCACAATCGGCACACGGAAGGTCGGCTTGGTATGTGCCGACAAAATTTTTGTTTGCATCGGTCTGTTTTGTGCCACAAGCAAAGAAAACTGCCGAAACTGTTACTGCCATAAGCAGATAAAACGATTTTTTCATCTTGAATAAAAATTAATTAGTTAATATTTGGAGTTTAAAAAATATATACAAAGGTAATAATTTTTGAATAGAGATTGTCGGTGCGAAGCAAAATTTTTTTATGTTAATATTGGTTATAAGATATATAATACATATTCGCCTAAGCAATTGTATTATAAAAACAAAAAAGCAATCGTACCGGAGAATCCGAATACCGTTTTTTTTGATTATTATCTCGCATTCTGTATATTTGAAGTCGTAACATATTTTGCTTATTATCTCTATTGTATATGCGGGATAAATATTTTATAATTAAGATATTATGTGATATTAGCAAATGCGACTTGGGTAAAAACTACTTACAAAAATAAAACAATATCGGACATAATAAAAAAATTCTGTAACTTCGCACCCTATAATTTGTTTATATAAAGAAATGAAATTAATCGTCAACAAAGAAGAACTTGTTAAAGTTGTATGTGAATTGAAATCAGCGGGTAAGACAATAGGTTTTGTGCCTACAATGGGTGCCTTACATGAAGGACATCTGTCGCTTGTGGCAGAGTCTGTAAAGCAAAACCACATTACGGTGGCAAGCATTTTTGTAAACCCTACACAGTTTAACAATCCCGATGACCTCAAACATTATCCGCGTACACTTGACCACGACTTGGAAGTTCTCCGACAATCGGGCTGTGATATTGTATTTGCTCCCGAAGCAGGCGATATTTACAGTACGGAAGAGGTTAGTCGTCCGTTTGAATTTGACTTTAAGGGATTGGATAAGGTAATGGAAGGCAAATTTCGCCCCAACCACTTTAATGGAGTGGTGCAGATAGTAAGCAAACTCTTCGAGTTGGTACGTCCCGACAGAGCTTATTTTGGCGAAAAAGATTTTCAGCAGTTGGCTATAATACGATTGATGACAGAAAGTTATGCGATGCCTGTGGAGATAGTCTCTTGTCCTATTGTCCGCCAAAAATCTGGTCTGGCTATGAGTAGTCGCAATATGCTTTTGTCCGAACACCAAAGAGAGGTAGCCTCTCATATCTACGCTGTTCTTAAAGAGAGTCTGCAATTTGTGCCGGAGACTCCCATATATGAGCTAAAACAATGTGTCATAGCTGCCATAGAGCAAAAACCGGAGCTAAAAGTAGAGTATTTCGAAATAATAAACGGACACACACTGCAAGATGTAGAGAGGTGGGAAGATGCCGATTATATAGTAGGTTGCGTTACGGTATATTGCGGCAAAATCCGACTTATAGACAATATATGTTATAAAAGATTGTAATCCAATCAAAAACATTACCTTTGTATAAAATATTAATTGTAGTCTGATTATGTTATTCGATAAAATAATTTTTGGTCCTATTAAGAGCCGTCGATTGGGGACGTCGTTGGGAGTCAATCTGCTTCCCGACGACTGCAAGTTATGTAATTTCGACTGCATATATTGTGAGTGTGGTTTTAATTTTACCAAGTCGGACTCTCATCTGCCACAGAGAGACGAAATAAAAAAGGCTCTTGCCGACAAACTACTCGAATTTGCCCAAAACAACGAACATATAGACACTATCACTTTTGCCGGTAACGGTGAACCAACTATGCACCCGCAGTTTGCCGAGATAATAGACGATGTGGTCGGACTTAGAGATACTCTGTGTCCCAAAGCGAAAGTATCCGTACTCTCCAATGCTACTTTGATACACAGACCAAAGGTGTTTGCTGCCCTACAAAAGATAGACAATAATATACTTAAACTCGACTCTGCCATAGAGGAGACAATAAGGGTTGTCAATCAGCCGGTTGCTAAATTCTCTTTGGCTGATACTATCGAACACTTACGGCGTTTCGAGGGCAATATTGTAGTACAGACGCTGTTTTTCAAAGGTAGCTATAACGGAGTGGATATAGACAATACCTCCGATATCGAGGTAAATGCTTGGCTTGAAGCTCTTAAAAAGATAAAGCCACGCAGTGTTATGATATATACATTAGACCGTCCTACTCCTGCCCAAAATCTTTATAAAGCCGACGAACGGAGACTACAAGAGATTTCGGCAATGGTAGAGAAACTCGGTATAAAAACTCAAATAAATGGGTAAATCTCCGTTGATACAAAGGATAGAGTCTATCCAAGGCAGACGAGTGTTGGTAGCTCCGCTAAATTGGGGTATCGGACACGCTACACGCTGTGTCCCTATTATCAAAAAACTTATAGCCTCCGACAAAGAGGTAATAATAGCGGCAGACGGTTATTCGCTATCTTTTCTGCAAAAGGAGTTTCCCGATGTCGAGACGGTAGAATTTCGATGGACAAATATAATATACGATAAATCGAATTCACAGGTATGGGCTATTACAAGGCAAATACCAAAATTTTTGTATGCCATTGTCAAAGAACACTCGGTGCTTAAAGATATTGTTACACGTTATGATATAGATACCGTTATCTCCGACAATCGTTTTGGTCTATGGCATCATAAGGCTTACTCTATTTATATTACTCATCAAATAGCGGTCAGAGTAAGCAACGTCAGTGACATTCTTAATAAAATAGCATATAGGCTACATAAGTTTATAATCGAGCGTTACGACGAATGTTGGGTGCCCGACTTCGAAGGTATCGACAATCTGTCTGGCGATTTGTCGCACAAATACCCATTGCCTGGCAATGCACATTTTATTGGCATATTGTCGAGGTTTCAGTAAAAAAACGATGCAATATGCTTATAACGACCAAAGCCATAGTACTTAACTACATACCTTATTCCGACAACAAAAAGATAATAACGCTTTTTAGCAATCAACAAGGGCTTATTTCGGCTATTATTAGGATTAGTGGTAGAAGCTACGGCAAAATATCGCTTCTCGAGCCGTTCTCTTTGGTAGAGGTAGTGGTCAAAAAAGGCAACGGTTCGTTTTTCTACGTAAACGACATCTTGCCACACAAAATTTTTGCCACCATACCGTTTGATACCCAGAAGAGAGTTATTACGCTATTTATGGCAGAGGTGGTATATCGTACGGTAAGAGACTACTACCAAGATACAATGCTGTACGATTTTTTGGAAGATTCTATTGTTGCTCTCGATACGCTAAAAGGAGATATGCTCAAATTTTTGCTTGTATTTTTGCTTGAGTATGGGCGTCGATTAGGGATATATCCGAATACGGAAACATATTCGGACAACTCTTTTTTCGATATGCAAGATGGAGTGTTTGACCGCCAAATGCCTACTCATAAGCTCTTTGTCGCCCCCGACGAGAGCCGAATATTATTAAATCTTTTGGAAATGGATTATATCTCTGTTATGACACAGGATTATTCCAAAGAGCAGATAAACTCTTTTTTGAATATGATAACCCAATTTTTCGAGTTACATTTGCCCGATTTTCGGCACATCAAATCTCTGGATATTCTCAGGCAGATTATTTAGTTCTTTTTCAAAGATATTTTTTGTCAATTTTCGTTTTTTATGTTCTTGGTTGTCGAAAAGACATAGTGTTGTTGAAGCCCGAATAAAACAGCCCGTTCGCAACGAAACGTGTTTTTGATTCAGCTCTCATTTTATCGCAAAAGTGCTAACTTTTTTATTGCTGTCCGCTAAACAACCAACATCAATCTGTAATATCTTAATAAGCAAACCGATATATGCTTTTGTTGTGAAAGGGGCTTATCTTGTACATCTGTTTATCGGGTTATTATGAGGTTTTTCCCTATATTCCGCATTAGAAAAGACGTGGGGCTATCGGAATGTTTTAACATTTCATTGGGGCTGTCTGCCCCAACCCCAGAGAAATAGGCGGTAACAGAACATTTTCCATTAGAAGAGGAGGTTATATGATTTCACGTAAAGCAAAACTTTTGTGTCCATAATGTTTGTTTTCACAAGGTTGTATAACCTCCCTTTTTGTTGCAACGGTGTTCTGTCGTAGTCGTTTAATGTTACCTCGAGGTCTTTTATGGAAACGATACGATGTTTTATATATCTGTTGGGGGGCATTTAATGAACCGACGGTATATTTTATCCATCGGTTGAGGTAGATTAATGTTACGATGAGGTTGTTTAATGTTACGTTTATGTGATTTAATATTCCGTTGGGGCAGTATAACCTAAACATTTCGACAAACAACCCCAAAACTTCGATAAACAACCCTAAGTTTTCTATAAAAGACATCAACGGAATACTAAGGTAACCCTAAGGCTTCGATAAATAACCTCACGACTTCTGTAAACCACCGTAACGGAGGATTAAACGACCTCAACGGGTAGGTAAATAACCCAAACGGATAGATGGTAGAATACACAAACTATATCACTTAGGCAATTGCCAAAAGTAATCGGTGTCGTTTGTTATATATTGTGGCTTTATCCCAGATTACGCGATAAGAATATTTTGGTTTAGCTCACAAGTCCGATGTAGGTCGAGTCGAAAGCGTGCCGCAATTCTTTTTTGGCTTACGGGGCGGATAGCCCCAACCTAAGAGAGAAGAGACCGAGATTGGAGCTTTGGGACGATTGATAATATATTGGACAGTAATGAAATTTTGTAAACAAAAACTTTTATCGGACACTAATATTTTTCATTATACTGTAGCTTGTAAAAAAATAGATTGCCAATTTTAATTTGGCAATCTATTTCGTTACTTAATAAAAAACTTTTCAGTTTATTTTTTTGCAAATCTGCTTACGAATACCTGTTTGTCGTCAGATATGATTTTTACGATGTAGTTACCGCTACCCAATTGAGATACATTGAGTGTTTTGGTGTTAGCGGCAGTCATTACGACGCTTCCTGCCATATCGAATATCTGTACTTTGTAGCTGTTGAGAGCTTCGCCGATAGCGATATTCAAGATTTCTGTTGTTGGGTTAGGATATACTGATACGGTTTTGATATCCGATACTACCTCTTTTATACCTGTTTCGATGTCGGAATGATATCTTACAAGATTAAACGGACTTCCGTCGCTTCCATAAGAAACAGTTGCTACTACTATTTTGCCGTTAGGTTGCAATACTATTCCTTTTGAATTATCTTCGGAATTAGTGAATACATCTGTAATTACCATACCATCTTCGCTAAAAGCAGTGTTTAGCTTACCTTCGCTTGTTACGGCAATTATACCTATGTCGTATTTTACAAGATATTTTTTTACATAGACACTTCCATATATTTTACCGTCTCTGCCAACAACCATATCGGTAAGATAGTTTTCGCAGCCGTCTTCGAGTCTTTTTCTTAGAGCACCACCACCGTCTGCGGCAAATGATTTGTCCCAAGAGCCATCTGCGTTAAGTTGTACAAAAGCAACACTATATTGCATATCAGGCGGGTTGTTGTCCCACGAATGTCCGCCTACAAGTATTTTGCCGTTCGGCAGAACCTTTACGGTGGTGATAAAGTCGTTTCCTTCACCGATACTCATTTTCTGAATACCATTGGCAAGATAGCCGAAAGAGGTGTCTGCTGTACCGTCTGTGTTGATACGGGCAATGACCCATTTCCAAATACCTTGTTCGCTGTAATGTCCACCGACAATCGCCTTACCGTCTGCCTGGATGTCAATAGATTTTACATAAGAATGATTTTCGCTGCTTGGTACTATCAAAGTACACATACCTTGTGTGCCGTAAGAAGCATCTCTGGAGCCGTCTGCATTATATCTTATAATGGTCAGGTTATCTTTGTAGTATCCGCCGATAAGTATTTTGCCGTCACTTTGTAGAGCCATTTTTTCGGCTACCATACCGTTGTTTGTAAGCGAATCTTTTATTACTCCGTTGGTGCCGAAAGAGGTGTCGAAAGTACCATTGGTGTTGAGTTTTAGTAGTACTGCAACAGATTGTCCGTTTTCAAATAGACGACCACATACCAAGATTTTGCCGTCTTCCAAGATTTTCACGTCGGCAGCTGTTTGCAGAGAGTAGGTGTTGCGAACATCTTCGTGGGCAATATCCAATTGTCCCGAACCCGATTTGCCGAAAGTGTTGTCCAAAGAGCCGTCGGCGTTGAAACGAGCCAAAGCCATAGTTTTGTAACGACCCGCTTTGGTAGAACCTACTGCCAGAATTTTCCCGTCGGGATACACGGTTATCCTTTCGATTTCATCGGCAATCCAGGCGCCACTGCCAAATGTTGCTTGTGCTATACCGTTAGTACCGAAAGAGGTATCTATGGTACCGGACGTTTGTGCGTTTGTAGCACTCCACATTGTCGCCGCAAGAGCGACCAAACATAGTAAGAATTTTTTCCTCATATAAAAAACTTTAATTTTTGTGGTAGATTTATCTACCGAATTTATAATTAATTTAATTAGTAATTCTCTCTGACTTGTCGGTAACGTGGGAGTATTGCATATCCGTTTAGATTGAATTTTATCCGTTTTTTTGACAAACAAAAACAGCAAAATCAATCAGGGCGTAAAATTAGTAAAAAAAATAATACCACAAACAAAAAAAATGTGTCTGCTACCGACAAATGTATAAAAAACGATATGTGGAGACTATCTAATCCGCTTATTGTAAAAAAAATAATCTGTGCAGATTTTTTGTTGTGTAATCTGTGATAAATATATTATCTTTGCAAAATATGATATGAAAACTTATATGTAATATTCACATGACGGTAGCACTAATAATCACATTTGCCCTTTTGGGAATAGCCCTTTTGATATTGGAAATATTCTTTTTGCCCGGCACTACTATTGCAGGTATAGCAGGTGGGCTTTTTATACTTGCCTCCGTCTGGGTAGCATTTGCCTCGTTTGAGAGCCACATTGGTTGGTACACTATTGCAGGCATAGCGATTGTGCTGACACTCTCGATTGTGATGTTTATAAAGCTCGGAGTAATGGATAGAGTCTCGCTCAAAGCCGAGATAGACTCTAAGGTAGAGGCAAAAAACGAGATGGTAAAGGTAGGCGATACCGGTGTGGCAACCTCGCGTTTGGCTCCTATCGGTAATGCAGAGATAAACGGATTTATAGTTGAGGTTAAGTCGATTACGGGCTTTGTCGATGTTGGTACGCGAATAGAGATAATATCAGCCGACAGGCAAGAGGTTTTGGTGCGTACAGTTGTATGAAGCAAAAGATAAAGCATTTTTTGGGATTAAAAATAATATTAATAATTAAAAAATAAAAAATTAAAGTATTTATGGATTTATTAGTTGTAGGAGGAGCGATGCTGTTATTGGTATTGCTCATAATATTCTTCTATTTTGTGCCTATATTGCTATGGATCAATGCAAAAGCGGCGGGTGTAAACATTTCTCTTTTGCAGCTTTTTCTTATGAGATTAAGGAAAGTGCCTGCTCCTGTGATAGTTAACGCTATGATTGAGGCACACAAAGCAGGTCTTTTGGACATAAAGAGAGATGACCTTGAAGCTCATTACCTTGCAGGCGGACACGTCGAGAAGGTGGTTCACGCCTTGGTGTCGGCTTCTAAGGCAAATATCGACTTGTCGTTCAAAATGGCGACAGCCATCGACCTCGCAGGACGTAACGTATTGGATGCGGTGCAGATGTCGGTAAACCCCAAAGTGATTGATACGCCTATTGTTACCTCTGTTGCCAAAGATGGTATTCAGCTTTTGGCAAAGGCTCGCGTAACGGTTCGTGCCAATATTCGCCAACTTGTGGGCGGTGCGGGCGAAGAGACCATTCTGGCACGTGTGGGCGAGGGTATCGTATCGTCTATCGGGTCGGCTATGTCGCACAAACTTGTACTCGAAAACCCCGACTCTATCTCCAAACTCGTTTTGAGCAAGGGACTCGACGCAGGTACGGCATTTGAGATACTCTCTATCGATATTGCCGACGTAGATGTTGGTAAAAATATCGGTGCCAACCTTCAAATGGACCAAGCCGAAGCCGACAAAAATATAGCACAGGCTCGTGCCGAAGAACGTCGTGCTATGGCAATAGCTCTCGAACAGGAGATGAAGGCTAAGGCTCAAGAGGCGAAAGCCAAAGTTATAGAAGCAGAGGCGCAGGTACCTCTGGCAATGGCAGAGGCATTCCGTGAGGGTAATTTGGGCATAATGGATTATTATCGAATGAAAAACATTGAGGCAGATACCGCTATGCGGGATTCCATAGGCAAACCAAGCGGACAAAACTCGGTAAATCAACCTAAAAAATAAGGCTTAACGTTTTTTTATTATATCATTGTTTCAAAATCAATTGATGAGACAATATTTATAAAACTATTTTTAAGATGCGGGACTCTTAGTCCTGCATTTTTTTTAACTTTGCAAAAAAATAATTTCATACACAACGAACAATGAAAGTACTTGTAATAGGCGGCGGAGGTAGAGAACACGCCATTTGTGCCGCACTCAAAAAATCGAATAGCGTAGATAAAATATATTGTGCCCCGGGCAATGCAGGTATAGCCTCCATAGCCGAGTGTGTAGCCATAGGTGATACCGATGTGGAGGCATTGGCGGCTTTTGCCAAACAGAATGTTATAGACCTTACCGTAGTGGGTCCGGAGGCGAGTTTGGCGGCGGGTATTGCCGACAGGTTTGCGGAGGAGGGTTTGAGAATATTCGGAGCCTCACGCCGTGCTACTCAGATAGAGTCGAGTAAGGAGTTTGCCAAAAACTTGATGTGTAAATACGATATACCTACCGCCGAATATGCCATCTTTGCCGACTACAACGAGGCTATAGCCTATTTGGAACATCGCCGGACACCCATTGTGATAAAATACGACGGACTTGCCGCAGGCAAAGGCGTGGTTGTGGCGATGACCGACGACGAAGCTCGCAACGCCCTCAAAGATATGCTTCTTGACCGCAAATATGGCAATGCCAAGGTAATAATGGAAGATTTTATGCAGGGACCGGAGTTTTCGTTTATGTGCTTTGTAGGGGGCGAGAATGTCTATCCTATGGCTCTGGCACAAGACCACAAACGTGCTTTCGACAACGACCAAGGTCCAAATACAGGTGGCATGGGAGCTTACTCGCCCCTGCCATTTATTACCGATGAGGATAGAACTTTTGCTTTGGAGAATATAATGAAAAAAACGGCTAAGGCATTGGTGGCAGAGGGCTGTCCCTTCTATGGAGTGCTTTACGGTGGGTTGATGAAAACAACCAAAGGTATCAAAGTAATCGAGTTTAACGCACGTTTTGGCGACCCGGAGACAGAGGTGGTACTGCCACTTCTAAAAAGCGATATTTTCGGTGTCTTCAACGATATAATCGACAGACGTACACCTGTTTTGGAATGGGATACCCGTGCCTCTATAGGCTTTGTGCTTGCCTCGAAGGGCTATCCCGATAGCTACGAAAAGGGGGTCGAGATAAAAGGATTAGACCGCCTGAAAGGTGTTGAGGTCTATCATATGGGGACAAAAAGCGAAGGCGACAGACTACTTACCAATGGTGGCAGAGTGCTGTTTGTTACAGCATTAGCCGATACACTGGGCGAAGCATGTGAGCATGCTCTAAACCAAATAGCGAAGATAGAGTGTAGCAATCTGTTTTATCGACGAGATATCGGATATCAGGCGGTTTGATAATAATTTTATAAAGTTTGCCTCTTTTGCCGTTATACAATATTGAGTAAGGGAGAGATACTTTAATTTTGGTTATTGTAAAAAAAGATATAATTTTGCAACGAAAAAATTTTTTTAAAATTTGTTTTCTTAATGTAAAAAAATCATATATGGAACTAATTAACGACACAAACAAAAAGTATCAGATTAATTTCTATGGTACTGGCAGCGAGTATTTTGGCATATTTATAGTGAATGCTCTGCTAACATTTATCACTCTCGGTTTCTACTATCCTTGGGCCAGAGCAAAACAGTTGAAATATCTCTACGGAGTTACGGCTGTTGAGGACAACCGATTTTCGTTTCACGGCAGTGGCAAAGATATGTTTATCGGTATGCTCAAATTCTATCTGTTAATAGCAATATTTTTGCTTATATATTTCGTTTCGCTGTTTCTCCTAAAATCTGCGTTGTTGGCTATAATTGTGCTGTATGTCGGGTTGATTGTTATTATCCCGTTTGTTATTCACGGTACATTACGCTATCGTTTGTCGATGAGTACGCTCAGAGGTATTCGTTTTGGTTATCGTGGCGACAGAACCCGTTTGGCTGTCGATTTTATCAAATACTTTTTGCTTACAATCGTTACCTTAGGCATATACAGCTATTGGATGAATATGAAACTACGTACTTATATAACGAAACATATTCGTTACGGCGATGTGGAGGGCGATTATGACGGCAACGGTATGGAGTTTTTTCTCTTAAATATCAAAGGGTCGTTGCTTACTTTAATAACATTGGGTATATACGCTTTCTGGTGGCAAAAAGATATCTATGCATATTATATCGACAACACAAGTTTTCGTAAAAACGAGCAAAATTTAAAAATGAAAACTTCAATTACCGGATTAGGGTTACTGAAACTTCAGTTGGTAAATTTGTTGATAACCGTCTTCACTCTCGGAATAGGCTATGCTTGGGTCGAAATCAGAAATATGCGTTATATGACACAAAACATATTCCTCGAAGGCGATATTGACCTCGATACCGTAACTCAAACAGAAGAGGATTACAGCAATGCTACGGGTCAGAGTGCGTTCGACCTCTTGGATATGGATTTGTTCTAAAAAATGTACGGTACTCAGGCTAAGTTTTTCGATGGTGTTTCGTCTGCCGGTCATATAATAGATTTGCAGATAGATGATCGTACCGATGAGTTTCGCTTTCAAACCTCAGACGGAGAGTCTGTCGTTTGGGAGCTGAGCGATATATCTTACGAAAAAATTGGCAACTATCTGGAAATTAAGCATAAAAGCGACAAAATGGCTTTTATAAAGACAGATGATGAGATTTTTATAAATAGTTTTATAACACATTTAAAGAGGAAAAATAGAGTAGGCATATACGACAGACTTATGTTGTTGGGGATAAAGAAGCATATATTAATAGGTATCTCTATCCTTGCAGTCATTGTTGGAGGCTACCTGTTGGTTATACCTATATTAGCCGAAAAAATGGTAGGACTTATCCCTCCGACTTTCGACTTATATTTGGGCGATAGTTTTATGGACGATTTTATTGCCGAAGAGACCATAGATAGTGCCGGGACAAAGACATTGAACGAATTTGCCGACAGACTTAGGTTTGATAACAATATACAGTTGAATTTTATAGTAGCCAAATCCGAAGAGGTCAATGCCTTTGCCTTACCCAACGGTACTATTGTATTATATACCGGACTGCTCGACAGAATCGGGAGCTACGAGGAGTTGGCAGGACTAATAGGACACGAAGCAATGCACATTCGTGAACGTCATTCGTTGAAGATGCTGTGCAGAAATCTGAGCGGATACATATTTCTGTCCGTTCTCATCAGCGATGTCAATGGTATTATGTCTGTGATAGCCGATAATGCACACAATCTGAACTCTCTGTCGTACTCTCGCAAGCACGAAAAAGAAGCCGATATCGGCGGTACCGATATGTTGATTAAAAACAACATAGACCCCAAAGGTATGATTAGGCTTTTTGAACGACTGAAAGACGATAAGTACCTTGCTACTCTCGAAATAATTAGTACACACCCTATTACAGACGATCGAATGAAGTATATAGATGAATATATCCGAGAGACCGAGTATAAGATTGAAAAAGACAGTGTATTGTCCGCTTTATTCGATAAGTTGAAGAGCGATAAAGACTCTTTGTGACTTTTGCTACTCACCAATCGTTACGATACAGATAGATTTCGTCTAATGCCCCCGAATCCGTTATAATGTGAGATTTTGTCTCTTCGTAAACCTTATAGTACGAAGCGAAAATAAGAAAGTTGTATTGCTCCGAAGGATAATAATTTATTCGTAACTTTGTAACCTGAACCAACCTTCTCATATCGACCAATATATGAATACCCTTTTTGTGATACTTGGACCAACGGGCGTAGGCAAAACCGATTTGAGCATAGATATGGCAAAACGGCTTGGCACCTCGATAGTATCGTGCGACTCACGGCAGATTTACAAAGAGTTGAAAATAGGGGTAGCCTCTCCCTCACACGAGCAGTTGAGCGAGGTTAAGCACTATTTTATTGCGACTCGTTCGGTTGAAGAGCATTATAGTTCGGGGCAATACGAACTCGATGCCATATCGGTAATAGAGCGTGAGATAGCCCGGAATGGTAGTGTGGTAATGGTAGGCGGTTCGATGCTTTATATAGATGCCGTCTGTCGTGGTATTGACGATATACCGCATATCGACGAGGAGCTTCGTCGCAATGTCCGTAGTATATACGACGAAAAAGGTATAGACGAAGTGCGTCGATTGCTCCGACTGCTCGATCCCAAGCACTATGCCGAAGTGGACTTGAAAAACGCAAAACGTATGTTACACGCCCTCGAAGTATGCTACCAGACGGGGCGACCGTTTTCGGAGTTGCGTACCAATAGTGTCAAAAAACGCAGTTTTGAGATTGTTAAGATAGGACTCAATTTGGAGCGTGATACACTTTACGACAATATCAACCGACGTGTGATAAAGATGATAGAGCAAGGTCTCGAACAAGAGGCTCGGTCGGTATCTGACAAAAGTCATCTGAATGCACTAAACACCGTTGGCTACAAAGAGATGTTTGCTTACTTCGCCGGAGAATATGGTTTGGATAGAGCAGTAGAGCTAATACAGAGGAATACCAGACACTATGCCAAAAAGCAACTCTCGTGGTTCAAACGCGACAAGGCAACGCATTGGTTCTCGCCTGACGACAGAGAAAAGGTGTTGGAGTTTGTCGCCAAAAGAGGTCTCCCTAATTTGTAACCTTTTTAATCAGATTGTAGGCATCGTATATGCCGAGTTCGCCGGCTTTGCTAAGGTCGGCAATACCTTTGTCGGTCTCTCCGATATATATATGTGTCAGTCCGCGATTGAAGTAAGCCTCCGCAAAGTTGGCATTTATGCGTATGGCATTGGTATAATATGCAATAGCGGCATTGTAATCTTTGAGTTGTATCAAGATGTTGGCTTTATTGTAATGAGCGAAAGCGAAGTCGGCATATAGCTCTATTGCCTTGTCGTAATCGCGAAGCACCATCTCGTAGTCGCCGGAGAGCATTTTGTCGGCAGCAAGAGAAGTCGCTTTACTGCTATTCTCTTCGGCTTTGATATTGGCTACCGATACTTCAAGTTGTTTTTTGCGTAATTCGGCACGACAGAAGTAAGCCAAAGCATCGTCTTTTAGTTGTATTGCCGCAGAAAAATCTTTTATGGCATTGTCGAAATCCTGTACTAAGGAGTAGTGTATGGCTCTTACAAAATAGCTGTAAAAATTATTCGGGTCTTTGGCGATTTTTTCCGAGACCGCATCAATATTTTTAAACAGATAATTGATAAGAGCATCGGTAAGAGGCACTTCTACATTTACCATATATAGGGTAAGTTCGTTTTTGAGTTCTCGGTTTAGGTCGTTGAGCGGGGCAAAAAAGTAGTTGCCCGCCGCCACCTCTTTGTCCTTTTTGTATGGCGAAAGCACAAAGTCGCCCTGTGGTTTAACCTCCACAAAACGATTTTGTACAGCTCCTCGTATGGCGTTGTCTTTGAACCTGTTTTCGGTGCTTTCTTCTGTCTCCGACAGTTCAAAAAGTTTTGCCCAGTCGCTTATCTTCGATTGACTTTGGGCTATTTTGGTATTGGTATCAATTTCGTCTTCTGTTTTATTCGATTGATTGTTACCGCGTTTCTTGTTAGCCTCTTCGATGCGTATAATTGCTTGCATATCGCGGTAAGCACCGTTTTTGTTTTGCAACACATTGTAAGAGTTAGCTCTTGCGTAGTATGCCGGGGCAAAGTTAGGATAATGCTCGATAACCTTCGACATATCGCTTATTGCAGAGGTATGGTTGCCCAATTTTTGGTTTATTAGAGCACGCTGATAGACAGCCTCGTACATATCGGGATTGTTCTTTATAAGCCTGTTTAAATCTTTTATAGCCTGATTGTAATCGCCTACCTCTATCGTTATCAACGAGCGGTTGAATAGTGCTGTTTCGTTATTTGGCGACAGTTCTATAGCCTTGTTGTAATCGGCAATAGCTCCCGAGTAGTTTTGTTTTTTGTGCAGTATATTGCCTCTATTGATATAATGTGTGAAGTTGTCCGATTTGAGTTCTATCGCCTTATTATAGTCGTTTAGAGCTGAGTCGTTGCGGTTTAGCATCATATTTATCATAGCTCTTCCACCCCACGCATTGAACATATCGGGATTGGTCTTGGTGAGCGAATCCATTGTGTTGTAAGCAGCTATGGTATCGCCAAGCAAAAGCTGTACTCGTCCTTTTTCGAGCATAAGTTGGGGCTCTCTGCCCATTTTGCGAAGAATGAGATTAATGTCCGTTAGCTCTTCGTTGTATTTCTTTTGCAGGTCGTACGATTCGAGTCGTCCTATGATGTAAGTGGTGTTTTCGGGGCTGAATTCCAGTGCCTTGGAAAAATCTTGTTCTGCCTCGGCGTATCTTTTCAGTCGATTATAGACAAATCCTCTTGCATAGTATGCACGCGGGATAAATTCGTTCTTGCTTATAGCGATGTCCAAATCAACCAATGCTCCGCGATAGTCTTCGAGAGATATTTTGGCAAAAGCACGGTATAGGTAGGGTTGTTCCAGATACGGTTTTGCCTTTATTACTTGGTTGAAATATTGCATAGCAAGTACATAGTCGCTGAAATACAAAGCATTGCCGCCTACTCTCATCAGATGTTCCGTATTTACCTGTGCTCCGAGTAGAAAGCCGTTAATTATCAATATCAATAATATAAATGCTTTTTTCATTGACTTTTATGTTTTATATATTTGCAAAATAACAAAAAATCCACCAAACCAACTAATTAAAAAGCGTTAAAAAAAGTTTGCCGTAGCAGAGCTATTGAGTTGATTCGGAATCTTATGTCTATTATAATAAAAATGCAAGATTGCGTATTCCTGTCGGTTTAATACTTTCTGTTGAAAATTTCGGAATACACAAACGCTTTCTGCCAATCGGTAGCGTCTTCCAACCGCACATCGAAACGTCGTGCGGTATTCTCTTCGGGTATTTCGATATGACGTATATGAGTGTTTTTGGCAGTAGCGAAATTATCAAGCATTGTCGGCTGATTATGCGCCTTTTGTTTACTGATAGGTTGAGACTCGACTGATATTTCTGTTTGAGGTCTGACAACACTCTTTTTTTCTTTATTCGTTCCTTCGAATATTTCACCGAAAATTTCCTCGAAAGTCTTTCTGGGAGTAGGTTGCCATAGGGTCTTATCCTTATCCCGTTCATCTTGTTTCTGTCTCTTTTTTTGGATAAAACTAACTATAACCGACCCAATTATAATTATTACATAAATATAATTTTCTAAGTGTTCCATATCTGTTTATTTTCAGTTTTTTATTAATTAATCAATTCATTATCTTCGTTTACGAGTGATATTCGTACTTTAATATCTCCGCCGTTGTTCTCCAAAACCGATACATTGCCATACAGTATAGTCTTGGATATCCCGTTTTTAATAATGATAGTCCCCTTGCTGTCTTCGGCGAGTGAAGGCACAAGCGAAAATGCTCCGTATGAGTTGTCTAACTTGTAAGTGCCTAATGGTAAAGCTTCTGCACTTATGGGGGCGACAAACTCCAAATGCAATACATATCCCTGCTTGTCGGCAAACCGTACTCTGAATATGTTTTGGTTGCAATTGTATATATCTCCGATATTTTCGACTTTTGATATTTGTATGTCAAAAAACAAAGTGTCTTGTGGAGGTTGTGTTTTGTCAAAAAGCAGTATATTGCCTGTATAGTATATATTTATACTTTCTTCTTTATTGCCCTTGAAGATACCTCGCAGTATATATTTGTCCGACGACTGTTCGGTAACGGCAAACAATCCCTCTTTGACTAATGCCGCACTACTGCTGCCCATAGAGGTGAATCCCATAAAAGTACCCGAAACATATATTTTGCCGTCCTGCTCACTTGTATAGCCGGGCAGGTATGTATATGCCTGAGCTGTGGTATTGGCTGTGAAATTGCTCGTTTTTAGAGAGGTTTCGCCCAAAGGTAAGCGTAATTCCATATTCAAGTAATGTCCGGTCCCTACAATATTACCGTTTGGCTCTACGTTATATCCGTCGGATAGCAGTCGTAATATCAGTATATTCAAGTCATTGTTGTAGTAGTTGCCATAGAAGTATGCTACCGCTTTCGAAAAATAAGATTCGATACTTATTGGCTTTACCCTGATATTTGCGGTTGCCTTAATGCCTCTATAATAGGCAGTAATCACACAATTGCCCGTATATATTGCTCTGACTACTCCTCGCTGATCGACCTGTGCTACCGAATTATCGGAAGATGTCCAAGTAACCGAGTTGTAACCTTCGACGGATATAGGATCGATAAACAGCTCTATGGTGTCGGTTGCTCCAACCGACATCTCCATATCTGTTGTACCGAAATACATCGACTTTATTTTATTGCTCTCGCACGAGCCGAACCCAATTATGTAAGACAACAGCAAACACAGCAAAATATATTTGGAAGTTTTGCCACGCTCGACGTTATTTATTGTGATAATTCGGTTCATTCAATATTTTTTTTGCAAAGATAATCAAAATTTATCCTAATCAATAATATCATTTTCCAAAAGTATTAAAACAATATTATTTGGCATTGTCCGTCTTTTTTACTATTTTTGCAAAATATATTAAATTAATTAATTGAAAAACATTATCTATTATGGACATTAAAACATTAGAGCCGAAAGCGGTGTGGAATAATTTTGCAAAAATATGCTCTGTACCACATCCTTCTCACCACCTCGAACAGATTACCAAATTGGTATTGGATTTTGGTAAATCGCTCGGATTAGAGACCATTACCGACAAAGTGGGCAATATCATCATTCGTAAGCCGGCAACTCCCGGTATGGAAGACCGCAAAGTGATAGTATTGCAGTCGCATTTGGATATGGTACCACAGAAAAATAAAGATACCAATCACAATTTTGAGACAGACCCCATACAGACTATTGTCGATGGCGAATGGCTTAGGGCAAACCAGACTACTCTTGGGGCAGACAATGGAATAGGTATGGCGGCTATGATGGCTGTACTCGAAAGCAAAGATATAAAACACGGAGAGATAGTAGCCCTCTTTACATCCGACGAAGAGACAGGTATGTATGGAGCTTTTGGTTTGCAACCCAATTGGATTAAGGGCGATATCCTTCTTAATCTCGACTCCGAAGACGAAGGCGAATTGTTTATCGGTTGCGCCGGCGGACTTGATGCAAGCATCAATTGGGAGTACAAATCGGTACCTGTGGATATGGGCGACATAGCACTGAAAGTGAATATTTCGGGGTTAAAAGGCGGGCATTCCGGGCTCGATATCGTTATCGGTAGAGCTAATGCCAACAAACTGTTGTTTAGGTTCCTCAAAGAGGCCGTATCACGCTACGAGGCTCGTGTAGCCGAAGTCGAAGGAGGTAATATGCGCAATGCTATTCCGCGTGAGGCATTTGCCGTTATTACTATACCCGAAGATGCAAAAGAGGATATAATAAAACTTGCCGAAGAGTACGAAGTCCTTTTCAATGAGGAGTACAAGGCTCTCGAAAACAAAATTTCGATAAAGGTGGAGACTGTGCCGACTCCCGAAAATATTATCCCCGAAGAGATACAAGACGACTTTATCAACGCCGTAACGGGCTGCCCTAATGGTGTTTTCAGAATGATACCTACAATCCCCGAAGTCGTTGAAACATCAATGAACCTCTCTATTATCAGAGCTAATGCAGAGAAAATAGATATACATTGTCTATTGCGTTCGTCGGTGGATAGCAAGAAAGAGGAGCTTGCTTCTATGGTAGATAGCATCTTCACTATGGCAGGGGCAAAGGTAGAGTTTTCGGGCGGATATTCGGGTTGGAATCCCAATACAAGTTCGCCTATTTTGCAAGCAATGAAAGAAGTGTACCAAAAAGAGTTTGGCAAAGAGCCTAAGGTGCAGGTAGTACATGCGGGTTTGGAGTGCGGTATCATAGGGGCGGTAGAGCCTAATTTGGATATGATTTCGTTTGGACCGACTATTCGTCACCCACACTCTCCTGACGAAAAGGTACATATCAAGTCTGTGGAGGCATTTTGGAGATTCTTGGCGAAGTCTCTCGAAAATGCACCAAAGAAGTAATATGTTCATTAACAAACCATTCGTAACAATTTTTATGAAAGGTTTGTTTTGATTGAATTATAAAAAAGACTCCTGTAAACCAATTCGGGAGTCTTTTTTTCTTAGAAGACGGGGTTGTGGTTATATCGGACTGCCCAATCCTTAGCCATAGTCTTATCTTGCCTACTCGAATACCTTTGTTATGGTTTTGGTTATTGCCCGCCCACCACGAATATGTATGGAGACAGTAAGAAGATGCTCTTTTTGGGTAGTTGGCTCTTTGTCGAAAATAAGATACCCATGACGAGCCGGGGGCAACATCTGCATTTCGTCATTGCCAATTTCTGTAAGGAGCTTATTGATTACAAAAAAAGCACTCCAATCTTTCCAACCGGCATCTAAAATTTCTTCCCCGATTTTATTTTCCATCTCAGGCTCTCTATCAAAAATTTGGGGTTTGGATGATACCCAATCAGACCTATCCTTATAACCACTATCGATAAACCTCTTGGGAGAAAACGACACAAAACGTACAATATCTTTTAGGGAGCTACCTGCGGGGTGTTCAGTATCAAAGTCTTGATTACTACTAATATCAATGCCTGTAAAGTCTGTGGCAGAGACTGTGGCTATACCTGATCCGTGAACTTTCTTATTCCTTTTATTATTATATGTCATATCGTTATGCTCTTTACACAATTTGTCGTACAATTCTTTTTCTTTACCATTCGAATTATAGGATACATACATACTATTAACATCTAAGTCGCGAGTTATTGCTATATTGCCGGCTTTAGTATTTCTAAGGTCAATATCATTATCCGACAATACTAAATACGTAGTAACAAATGACCTATATACTACATCATAATTCGCACAGTTTTGTAGCAATATAAATATTGCCATAATACCTAAAACTATTACTATTTTTTTCATATATTGTTTGTTTTTAAATTGTTAATAAACTGTTTATTTGTTTGGGTTTTTATAGGAGAATATATGGAAACCCCAATTGAAATTATTGTCATCTTTTTCTTTCCCCATTGTAACTTTGTTCATGTCATGCTCTTTGCCTGCATGAAAAATACCCATGGTATAATAACCATCGTCTTTTCCGCCCCAGCCCCAGTTGCAGTGGATAAATTGCTGTTGTTGGATTGTTATTTTTATCTCTACTTTTGTTGGATCAGCATGATACTTGTATGTATTCTCAATTTTACGTTGTCTGTCTATATATCCATCTATCACCCAAGCGTGTCCTGAGGCAACTTTGGCTATTGAGGCTATAAAAACAGGATTGTCGCTTCGTAGCATATCCATCACAACATTAGCGTGGTTATTATCCCATGCACTCCAACTTGTATGCATATACATACCTTCGTAGCCCATAGTCTCCATTGTTTTCTTGGCTCTACTTGGCAATACGAAAGCAAATTTAGGGGTATACCAAGCACCGCTCCAATCTCCCAATCTGTGAATAAATCCAGCTATTGCATTTGTGTTGTATTCAGATAGCCCAGCTCCTGTTTTATCTTGCCTTATTGCGTCCCAATCAAGATAGTAACCATTAACCTCGTAATTTTTTGGGAATTTATGATATGCCATTATCTGTGCCATAGCTATCGGGACACAGCCGGCAGGACTTTTTTGCCACTTATGGAATAAAGACCATCTAGTATGAGGAGTGTAGTTATTAAAAGGGGCATCTTGATGCCAAGTGGTAGTTAGTAAGGGACTTATTTTCTCTAATACTTCCCAGTCGCCTATTTTAGTGGTTACATCGTAAGGAAGCCCAGTATATGCGTCTTTGTCATCATACATACTAAGTGTTTGTAGAACATAATTCTCTATATGATTCAAAACACGATTGTTTCCAGTCACATAATAGTCGTTAAATTCATCGTTATAAATACTAAATCCCTTCATAAGTTCGCTGTCGGCATACATGCCTTCTCTATACATAGTGGAGGGTTCTCTGTCTAGTAGGCTACCTTGCTCCGTTATTGCCAATACTCTGTCGGGAATACGACTGTCGGCGGCAAGGACTGCACTCCCGGCATTGTTTTTAAAATCGACTATATATAGTAGAGAGTCTTTTTGTGTTGTTGCAAAAGTTTGCTTGTCGGCAGTAGATGAGTTGTTTTGTGGGTGTACAGCTACATTGCCGTATATTACCGATATCTTGTCTATCTCTCTTCTTTTACCTTGCGAGGCAGATTGAGAAGGAGCAGCAAACATACGTTCGCTTTCTATAAAGTCGAGAGTAGAGTATAGCTCCTCTATGGCCTCCTCTATGGGAATAGTGTAGTTGACAGCCTCTGCCATATCTGTCATTTCTTGGTTTTCGACCTTAATATTTTTAAGGTCTTTGGTACATGCAGTAAACGATAATATTGTTGCTGCGAAGAATAAAAATAATTTTTTCATAAAAAGAATAAAGTTTAAAATGAATAAATTAATTAATATAAATTATACTTGCATCATGTTGGATTTGTTTGTGCATCTAACTTAAAATTTTGAAAATTTAAACCTAGATTTGAATTGAAATAGAAAACAGGAAATAAAATAGAAAATAAAACAAAAAAGGGAAAAAAGCTCGACGGGCAGCAT
>JBGXXV010000014.1:0-44496 GCA_041814825.1 Bacteroidota bacterium
AATAAACAAACTCGCAAGATAAGCCCCTTTCACAACAAAAGCATATATCTTTGTGTATATTAAGGCATTACATATTAACGTCAATTTTTTATCGGACAGCAATAAAAAATTATAATACTTTTAGAATTCAAAAAATATTATAATTTTGCCTTTTAGATATATTAATTCCCCAAATATAAATCAATAAAAAACGAGCTATTTATGTGTGAAATTTTAAATCCGAAAGTTAGAGTGTCAAGACGCTTGTTGTCAATAGTATTCTGTGTTGTTTTTGCAGCTTCCGTAATGGCACAAAACGCAAAAGAGATACGAGCAATAAAGCAAAAGACAGAGACCAAAAGTTTACAAGCCCTCAACCAAGGTCTCAAAAGAAACGCTATTTCTTTGAAAGAGCTGATTGCCAAAGCAAATCAAATGGGTATTCCGTTTAAAGGAAGTCTGGACGGCAAAACTTTTCAACTGCAAGGTTTTGATAAAAAAACCGGACGTCCCGTATATTACATAACATACAATGCCGATGCGGCGATAGGTTTGTCCACAGACAAAATAAATTCGTCGGGCGGTATATTCGAACTTGACGGCGAAGGTATGATATTGCATATGTGGGACGGCGAAGGCGTAAGAAGAACCCACCAAGAATTCGGTGCACGTGTCGTACAAAAAGACAAACCGACATCATTGCATACTCACTCCACACATGTGGCAGGGACAATGGTTGCCTCAGGCATAGACCCCAAAGCAAAAGGTATGGCACCCAAGGCGACACTGCATGCATACGAATGGACAGAAGATATACAGGAAATGATACAAGCCGCTTCGAACGGAGCAATTGTTTCCAATCACTCTTATGGTAATACCGGCGGATTCGAATACGGAAACTATTTCAACGGCGTACCCGGCTGGTACTGGTTTGGTAGCGATGACGATACCGAATATATCTATTACGGCTACTATCACGAATCCGATGCCGAAAAAGATTTTATATCTTCCAAAGCACCTTATTATTTGCCCGTGTTGGCAGCGGGAAATTCCAGAGGCGTAGGTCCTTCGGCGGGAATGTCTCACTACGTACAAATAGAGGAAGAAGGGAAAAAAGTATGGAAAGAATCGACAAAAGAACGACAAAAGAATGGCGGGGCAGAAGGATACGACTGTGTAACCCATGGGTCTTTGGGTAAAAACTTGTTGGTTGTAGGAGCCGCAAAAAAAATACTCAACGGATATCAAACGCTATCTGATGTAGAAGCCGCAAGTTTCAGTGTCTTCGGACCTACTGACGACGGTCGTATCAAACCCGATATTATCGGCATAGGAGTAAATATCTATTCTACAATAGCCTCCGGCAATAAGGATTATGTAGATATGAGCGGTACGTCTATGGCTGCTCCGGGTATCACTGCTTCGTTAGGGTTATTGCAGGAACATTACAAAAAACTGTATGGCAGCAACAAGGAAGTTCCGTATATGAAATCTGCTACACTCAAAGCATTGGCTCTACATACCACCAACGAGGCGGGCAATTATCCCGGACCCGACTACAAAAACGGTTGGGGATTGCTTAACGTATTGCGTGCTGTTCAAACATTATCTCAAAAAGATAAATATTCTTTTATAGAAGAAAAATCGTTGAACAACTCCTCTAATTCAACTTTGAATGTAGTAGCTTCGGGAGTAGAACCTCTGGTGGTTACTATTGTATGGGACGACCCTGCACCCGAACAACTGCCCGAATACAGACTCAACAACCGTACTCCCGTATTGGTAAATGACTTGGACGTAAAAGTAACAAACGGTACGCAAACTTTTTTGCCATGGGTATTAAACCCGGACAACCCCTCGGCAGCAGCCACAAAAGGAGATAATATAGTGGACAATGTAGAACAGGTCGTAATAGAAAGCCCCATTAAAGGAGCTACCTATACAATAACAGTTTCGCATAAAGGACGCTTAAAGACAAATGAAATTAAAAACAACAAAATATCGTTAGTAGATACCGACAAACAAGACTTTTCTATGATAGTAACAGGTATCAACAACGGTGTATCAAACGATTTGGCTGTTGCCTCCATTGATATACCCGAAGCCAAAGATTATACTTCGACCACTCCTATCAATGTAAAAGTAGAGAATCTATCTAATACGGTAGCTTCGGGGGCAAAACTAAAATATAAACTTCTAAATGCAGACAATAACAATAGTATTGTATATGAAAATGAAATAGCCTTAGAAAATATTGCTGCCGATTCGCATATTGTCAAAACAGTAACAATCGACCTATCCGAGTCCTTTGTAAACTTTCTGATATCTGCCGAAGTAGTTTATACAGACGACCAAATAGAGTCGAATAATAAACTAACCGCCAAAGCTTATGGTATCATTGCCGACCTTACCAAGATTGATTCGCGGTATGATTGTAGTTTTGAAGACGGTATCGAACGGGCAGGATGGACAGTGCAAGATTTGGATAATAATAACGAAACATGGGGCATACTGACAAGCTATGAGTATGCAAGAACGGGGCAGAATATGGCTCTCAATTTCCCTGCATCAAACAATCAGGGGACAAACGATTGGCTGTATTCCAACCCTCTTAAATTAAGTGCAAATACTGTTTATCGTATAGTAATCAATGCAAGAAGCGACAATGAGAGTGGCAACGCTTCGGAATATTTAAATGTGGCATTCGGCACACAACCAAGCAATACAGGTATGACCAATACGGTAAGTGCGGATATGGAAGTTGTGCCGGGTATAGGGTACATACACAACTCATATACATTCACCCCCACGACAACAGGTATATACTATATCGGGTTCAACCAAAACAAAGATATTACCGAAAATCCCTATGGAGTGGCCTTAGACGATATCAGCATACAATATGCGGAAGGCAAACCTATGCCCGAATTTAATGCTACCCAACGTATGCCAAGTACGGTCGAACCCGTTATGCTTTATTCCGAAACCGAAACAACGGAACAAGACCCTGTCAGTGCATACAAATGGGAATTTAATCCCAATACCGTTACATTTTTAGAGGGGACAGCCGATACGGACGGAGAAATAATGGTGTCTTTCAATCAGGAAACAAGCTATGATGTTATCTTAAAGGCAACCAATAGTAAAGGAGAAGGTATTTTTACCAAAAAATCGTATATTACTCCTGTCAATGTAGCCGTATCTGCCTACTTTGCGTCTGATATAACTTCGATATATGCAGGTGAAGTTGTAAGTTTCAGAGATTTATCCGCCGGCAAACCCGAACCGGACAAATGGCTATGGACAATAACGCCCGCCGATGGTGTAACGTTTATAAACGGTAGTTCGCCTACACACAAAGACCCTGTCGTACAATTCGACAAAGCAGGCAAATACTCCGTAAAGTTGCAGGCTACCGCAGCCACAGGCAGTACCGATATATTCGAGGTTCAAGATTTGATAGAAGTAAAACCCGTATATATAGCGGTGAATAATCTGCAATCCGATTTCGACCGAACAAACAATACATTGTCGCTCACTTGGGATTTGCCGTATCGTTTGCCTGTATATGTCGAAGATTTCGAAAGGACGGAGATTAATGTTTTACCTGCCGATTTTACTTCAATAGATGAAGATGGCGATAATTCAAACTGGCTTGTTGCTCCCGCATATATGTATAAAGGCAACCGTACCTCTTTTTCGTCGGCAGGACGAAAAACCGATGTGAAAAACTGGATGATTACGGGAAAAATAAACAAAGGCGGCGAAGTACTGACATTCTGGCGAGGCAGTTATTCAAAAGAAAATCTCAAAGTTTACCTCATATCTTCTACTGTTATAGCAGGTAGTACACCTACATTAGACGAAATAAAAGAGAAAGGGGTAAAGATTTATGAAGCAAAGAGTCAAGGGCAAAATACACAAAGTCCTATTACACACTCGGAAGTGAAACTGGATATCAAACAATATACCGACACGGATATTTATATAGCTTTTTATCACGAACGAAACAAAGAGGATTACGGTAGCGAAACGCCGATGGCTCAATTTTTGGTTATTGATAATATAGAAGTTGGATATAGCAATGCAACAATGCCTCAACCAATAATTCCCGACCATATATATACGGAACAACCAAGAAAAGCTGACTCGGACAATAAGTCTTCGGATACAAATAAAGGATTTGGTTATAATTACGGACAAATCAAATCTTCGAAAACAACCAAACAAGAAGACACCCAGACACCGATGAAGATAAATCTGAGCTATCCGAAACTAATCGGCTACGAAATAGTAAGAAACGGTACAAGCGTAAGCTCCATAACCGACATCAACAATAGAAATTATTCGGAATCAATCACTGCCAACGGTACATATACTTACGATGTTTATGCTGTATATTCCGATGGTCTAAAATCCGAGAAACAAACGGTAGTCGAAGAAATACAGGCTCTTGGCACAGACATCACACAAGAAAATTCATTACAAATCATACCCAATCCTTCTGATGGAATATTTGTAATAGATATTCCTAATGCTACTCCTGTTTTGAAAGTAAGGGTATATAATATGTCGGGCAATCTGTTGTTTGACCGAGATTTCCATACAAATAAGATAAATATGAATTTGAATAACTTTGCCAAAGGAGTTTATTCGGTAGAAATAACAGACAGTAACGGACAAATCCAAAGGAGCAAGTTGATAATTAAATAATTGTCAAAACGAGTATGGCAAAAAATAATAAAGAGTGTCTTTTACGGACACTCTTTATTTTTTTTATAACAGCAAAAACCAATTGTTTTTTATTTTTCGCTAATTTCGAAATCTCTCCATTGTTCGACAGCCATATAAGCCCTTTTTGACCCTTTGGGGACAATAAGTTTCACCTTTCGGTCGCTATCTTCGCCTTCACCCATTCTGTCAAATACGGATTTCCCCAATTTGGGAGGATTAATCGCATCACAAATCACCTCTTCCGCATCGAAAATCACAGCAAAAGCTCGTTCTCCAATATTGGTAACAGTCGCCGGAATATGTATTTTTTTTATTGCGGTACAGTCGCTAAATGCAAGCTTACCTATTTTCCTAACTTTATTCGGGATTATAAGTTCTTTTATTTGAGTGCAATGATACAACGCTCCATCTTGAATATCTTCTATGTTTTTCCCCATGGTAATATCGCTAAGCTCTATACAATCATAAAAAGCATTTACGGGTATTGCCGTAATATTATCGTTTAATACGACTTTTGTAAGCATTTCATTATTGGCAAATACGCCGGGTCCCAATTTTTTTACATTGGCGGGCAGGCTCAAAGAAGTAATTTGAGTCTGACTTAATGCGAGTTCGCCTATTTCCGTTACGCTTTCGGGTATTTTTATCTCCGTAATATTTGTTCCTATAAAAGTATAGTCTTCGATTTTTGTAATTCCCTCCGGAATTGTGATAGAGGTTAAATTGCCACAATAATAAAACGCTTCGCTATCAATGGATTTTACGGAAGCAGGGATAACAATGCTATTGGCAGTTTTGCCCTTAGGATATTGAATAAGTCGTGTTTTTGCTTTATCGAAAAGTACGCCGTCTTCGGCAATGAAATTAGGATTAGCCGCATCTACTTCGAAAGCGGTCAAATTGGCACATGACGAAAAAACTCCTACCCCTATTTTATTCAATGTCGCCGGCAAAACAATTTTTGTAATGGGTGCCCCTGCAAAAGCTCTCTTGCCCAATTCTTTCAAAGAATTGGGCAAGGTAACATTTACCATCGATTCACAAAACTCAAAAGTAGATTCTTCTATTTCGGTAATATTATCGGGGAGTTTTGCCTCTTTTAGTTTGGCACAGAAAAAGAAGGCTTTTTTGCCGATATAAGTCAGTTCTTTGGAAAAATTGACTGTCTCCAAATTCGGACAATTAGCAAATGCCTCTTCTCCTATACTTGTGATATCATCATTAAAAGTAACAGATATCAAGTTCGGACAAGACAAAAATACTTTGTCGGCTATTTTAGTTACCGGTTTGGGTATAGTTATGTGTCCGTCCGAAGGTATTTGATTACAATCCCATCCTACGAGCACTCCGTTTTCGATTATTGCTCCCTCGGAAGGTTTTTCGGGATTATCTACCACAGTTACTTTAATTTCTTTGGGTTGTAAAGTTTTTTTAGTATCCGCTACCTTTATAACTGCGGTTCCTGCTTTGTTTTTGGCTGTTATAGTGATTGTTTTTTGATTGATACTTGCGGCAACGATACTTTCGTCTGACGAAGATACCGAATAAACACTCTGTCCGTTAATTTCTACTTTGGAGGTTTGACCTATACCAATGGTAACAGAAGAATTAGACAGATTGAAGCCTTGTTCGGGGTTGGTTTTGTTTGGTTCGCATCCCGCAATAGTTAAAAGTCCTGTAAATGTGCATATTCCAAATATGCATAAAATTAGTTTTTTCATCTTTTTGGTATTAAAAAATTTTAGTTAAACTTAGCTATTAAATTGATTTGCAAAGGTCATCAATTTTTGAAACTTATAAAATACCATAAATATGTTATTTTTTGTATAAGAAATACTATGTTTATGGTATTGTTGATGAGATAAATTTTTGTAAATCAATAATATAGTTGTCGAAAAAAAGTAAAAAAGAGAGCATCGTTTTTTTTGAGCTCCCTTTGTTATGAAAAGATAAACTACTTTTTTGGGGTTTAGATTTTGGTGTGTTAAAAAACGGTTTATTTTTTGAGCAATGGTCTTTTTTTTAACTTAAAATGATTTTAAATTGAGATTTTTGTGTTAAAATTAAAAATTTTAATTATCTTTGCATTTGTATGGGAAAGACAAAACTTATAATTTTAATATCTATTGTTTCTCTTAGCCTAATATCACTGATGATATTCCAGTATATTTTGATAAAAGAGACAACCGCTTTCTATGACCAAACATTTGTAGATGTTGTAGAGCGTGTTATCAAAGATGCTGAGCAAGAGACAAAAGAAGCGGAGGTCAAAAAAATCATAGACGAAACGGTTGCCTACGACACCGAGAATTATGTAAATGGTATTTTTGATACGGACAGTCGCCAAAACACTCAAATCGGCAGACCCGATATGTCTATCCAAGGGCTGAATCAGATAATAACAGAAAACTACAAAAAGCAATATCTTCACAACAAAAACTTGACAGACAGAGTATTGGCAAAACTTATGCTCGAAAGTTCGTTCGACAATCCTTCTCAAAAAATAGACTTCAACAGTTTTTACGAAAGAATTCGACAAGGGCTTGAAAACAACCATATTGAAGACAGTTTTATGTTTTTTGTCTCCAATAAACACAATCGTGTATTGTTCTCAAACTACTTTATCGACTTGGCAAACAAAAGACGTACCATAAAACTTCAGATTTTTTCTACGCCACATCCCGACGATATACTCTATGCAAATCTTGTTTTTTCGAACAGCAATTCGTATCGCAATCAGTTTATAAAAACAATATTGCCCACGGTAATAGTCTCTTTCTTCCTTTTTGTGTTGGTAATAGTAACACTGTATGTGTTGCTTGCCCAAAAACGTGATGCTGAGATAAAATCTGACTTTCTGAATAATATGACTCACGAGCTAAAAACACCGATAGCCTCTATCTCTTTGGCTTCGCAGATGCTCAATGATAATAAAGTGGGCAAATCTCCCGAATTTTTCGAAAATGTTTCGACTGTCATAAAAGACGAAACCCAGAGACTTAATGTGCTTGTGGATAAGGTGTTGCAGACTTCTATCTTTGAGTCGCAACAGATATTGAATCTTCGGGAGTTTGATGTTAATCAGATAATACAGAAAGTTGTAAAGAATTTTTCGATAAAGATACATCAAAATAATGGTAAAATAAACGCCGACCTACAAGCCGAAAATCCATTTGCTTTGGTAGATAATGTGCATTTTACCAACGTTATATATAATCTTTTTGAAAATTCGGTGAAATATACTACCAAAGACCTTATATTGTCCGTAAAAACGTGGAACGACAAAGACAAATTGTTTATCTCCATAGAAGATAATGGAATAGGGATAAAAAAAGATGATTTGAAACGCATTTTCGAACGATTTTATCGAGTATCTACGGGCAATCTGCATAATGTCAAAGGATTTGGTCTCGGATTGGCTTATGTGAAAAAAATCGTTACCGAACATAAAGGCAAAATAGAGGTAGAAAGCGAATTGGGTATCGGTACCAGATTTATAATTCAGATACCTACTGTTTAGAAAAAAAATAAATAAACAATGTGATAAAAAAATGAGTAATAATATAAAAAAAGAATTAATGTTATGAATACAAAAATTTTATTGTGTGAAGACGACCCTAATTTGGGTGCTCTTCTAAAAGAATATTTACTGGCAAAAGATTATGACGTGGATTTGCTTCCCGATGGAGAATTGGGTTATCAGGCATTCCTCGAAAACGAGTACGATTTGTGTATCTTCGATGTGATGATGCCCAACAAAGACGGATTTACCCTTGCCTCCGATGTCAGAAAGAAAGACACAAAAATCCCTATTATATTCCTTACCGTCAAAGCCCTTAAACAAGATATTTTGGAAGGATTTAAGATTGGTGCGGACGACTACATTACCAAACCGTTTTCTATGGAAGAGTTGCTTTTCAGAATAGAGGCTATACTCCGTAGGGTAAATCTCCAAAAACTTCAATTGGGTTTGACCGAATATAAGTTTGGCAAATTTGTGTTTGACTATCAAAAACAAACTCTCTCTTTCAACGGCGAGAAAACCAAACTAACCACCAAAGAGGCCGAGATGTTACGTGCTTTGCTACAAAATGCAAACCAGATACTCGAAAGAAATGCGGCGTTAAAGACCATTTGGGGCGAAGTAACATATTTCAATGCAAGGAGTATGGACGTTTATATTACCAAACTTCGCAAAATTTTGATGCAAGACCCCGAAATCGGTATTGTCAATATTCACGGTAAAGGTTACAAAATAGTAATACCAAAAGACTGACAACCGAAGTAATAGACATCATTATAGATATTTCACTAATGACCAACTATTATTTTCTTGGCATAGGCGGTATAGGGATGAGTGCTATCGCTCGATATTTCAAACAAAAAGGCTTTGAAGTAGGGGGCTACGATAAAGTATGCAGCTCTCTCTGTACCGATTTGCAGAAGGAGGGGATAGATATTCACTACACAGATTTGGGTAGTGAAATTGATGAAAAATTCAAAAACCCCAATAACACCATAGTAGTTTATACGCCGGCTATCCCAAACGACCATAACGAACTGCTTTTTTTTAGGGAAAACGGATTCAAGATTTTTAAACGTGCCCAAATATTGGGAGAGATTACCAAGTCCGAACGCGGTCTTTGCGTAGCAGGGACACACGGCAAAACTACTATTTCGACTATGCTTGCACACCTGCTCAAACAGAGTAGGATAGATTGCAATGCTTTTCTTGGTGGTATATCGCTAAACTACAACAACAACCTTCTTTTGTCTGACAAAAGTGATTTGGTAGTAATAGAGGCAGACGAGTACGACCGTTCTTTTCATCAATTGTCGCCTTTTATGGCGATAATATCTTCGACCGATGCCGACCATTTGGATATATATCACACCCAAGAAGAGTATGTAGAGTCTTTCAACCATTTTTGCAGTTTGATAGTAGAAGGAGGAGCTTTGATTTATAAAAAGGGTATCACCCTTAATCCTCGTCTGAAAAACAACGTAAAATCATACACATATTCAGCAAAAGAAAAAGCTGATTTTTATGCCGAAAACATAAGAGTAGGAGGAGGCAAACTGATTTTTGACGCTGTATTACAGGGTAATAAAATAACCGATTTGGAGCTTGGTGTACCTATATATATCAATGTAGAAAATGCTATTGCTGCAATGGCTGTTGCTTGGCTCGGCGGTGTTGCCGAAGACGAATTGCGAAAAGGCATTGCCTCGTATAAAGGCGTAAAACGTAGATTTGAAAAACATCTGGAAGAACCCATAGTTTACATTGATGACTATGCGCATCATCCCCAAGAGTTGGCTTCGTCTATAAAGTCGCTAAAAATGCTTTATGACGACAAAAAGGTATTGGGCGTGTTTCAGCCTCATCTGTATAGTCGTACTGCCGATTTTTACAAAGAGTTTGCCAAGGCGTTATCGTCGTTGGACGAAGTTGTATTGGTAGAGATATATCCAGCACGAGAAGCCCCGATAGAAGGGGTCAGTTCAAAGATTATTACGGACGAAATAACTAATCCGTTAAAGACACTTACCACAAAAGAAGAACTTATAGATACTCTCCGAACGAAAGAGTTTGACGTACTTGTAACATTTGGAGCAGGAGATATTGATACATATATCCCCAAAATTAAAGAATTTTTAAAAACAAATAATTAAATAAATTTGATTGAGATATGAAAAATAGAATGTTTTTTTCGTTAACCGTATTGCTTGTATTGAGCAATATGAATCTTTTTTCGCAAAATGCCGAGAAATTTCTGCAAGAACTTACTGCGGGTAAATGGCGGGCGAAACGTATTAACGTTGTATCAATGAGCGACGGCGAAAGATTTGCTTTTGTTAGCGACGACAGCAAACAGATAATAGCAGACTACTATAAAGCGAGCAAGCCCGAAGTTATATTTGATGTCAATAGTGTGTCAAACTGTCCTTTCGATGAGATAGACGGTTTTGAGTTTGACGACAGAGAAAGCAAGATATTGATAAAAACCAATGCAAAACCTGTTTATCGTCACAGTTTTCTGTGCGATTATTATGTTTATGAGATAAGTCGCAAAAAGCTCGAACCACTTTCGGAAAACGGAGCGCAACAATTGGCGGCTTTCTCTCCCAATGGTAGAGTAATCGCTTTTGTGAGAGACAATAATCTTTATCTCAAAAAATTGGATTACGATACCGAAAGCCAAATCACCAAAGACGGCAAAAAGAACGAAGTTATAAACGGTCTTGCCGACTGGGTGTATGAAGAGGAGTTTTCCAACATACAGTATTTCAAATTTTCGCCCGACAATAAACTATTGGCTTATGTAAAATTTAATGAAAAAGAGGTAGATGAGTTTTCGCTACAAATATTCAACGACTCTTACCCTGTTTTGGAAACATTCAAATATCCCAAAGCAGGTACCAAAAATTCAAAAGTTACGGTTTGGGTGTACGATTTGGAAAACCGTACCACAATACAGGTCAAACTCGACGGCACAGACTTTTATATCCCCAATATCAAATGGACTGCCTCGTCGGACGTTTTGGCTATCACGAAGCTTTCAAGAGACCAAAAACAAATAGACCTTATCAGTGGCAACCCTCGTAGCGGACTATGCACAACGCTGTATTCGGAGACATCAAAAACATATTCGGATTACAGAAACTTTAATGCTGTACAGTTTAATGCAGATAATTCGTTTGTGCTTATGAGTGAAAAAGACGGGTATCGTCATATTTATCTTCACACTCCCACAGGAATACAAAAACAGCAACTTACCTCAGGCAATTTTGACGTAACTGCTTTTTATGGCTATGATGCCAATAGCAAAACGGCATATTTTCAGGCAGCAAAAAATTCACCTACTCAAAGAGAAGTGTACAAGTCTGTAAACGGTAAAATAGTGCCATTAGATAGTAAAAAAGGATTGCACTCTGCAAAATTCTCTAATGGATTCAAGTATGCGATACACAATTTTTCTGACATAAATACACCTAATATTTATAGCGTAATCAGCAATTCGGGCAAAGTCATTCGCACCATAGAGGCTAACAAAGATTTAGTCGAAACCTTCAAGCAACAGAGCAACTTCCCGCAGAAAAGATTTTTTACCTTTACCACCTCTGAAGGTGTCGAACTTAATGGTTGGATTATGGACCCCGTAGGAGTATCCAAATCGGGCAAAAACCAAGTGGTGCTTACGCAATATTCGGGACCCGACTCACAGGAAGTTCTCAACAGATGGGACTGTGACTGGGAGTATTATTTGGCAATGAATGGTTTTGTGGTGGTATGTGTTGACGGACGCGGGACAGGAGCCAGAGGTACTCAGTTTAGAAACTCTACTTATGGACAACTCGGAGTATTGGAGGCAAAAGACCAAATAGAGACTGCCAATTATATCAAAAAGAACGAATATCCCAATAGTGATATCGGTATATGGGGTTGGAGTTACGGAGGCTTTATGACATTGCAATGTATGGCAGCCGACAACTCTCCGTTTAAAGCAGGTATTGCGATAGCTCCTGTTACAGACTGGAAATTGTACAATACGGTATATACCGAACGTTATATGAATCGTCCGCAAGAGAATTTTGACGGTTACGAAAAATCAAGTGTACTAAACAAAGTCGATAAAATAAAAGGCAATTTGCTCCTTATACACGGTACTGCCGACGATAATGTACACGCTCAAAACACATATCTTTTGGCAGAAAAACTTGTAGAAGCCGGCGTGCTGTTCGATATGCAGATATATCCGAACAAAAATCATAGTATTCTTGGCGAAAAAGCCAGATATAACCTCTATAAGCGTTGCGCCGAATATCTAAAAGCAAATCTTAGGTAAAAACTATAACAACATACTAATTATTAGACAAAAGAGGTGTTCGGACAAGTTTTTTCGGATACCTCTTTTGTCTTCTCCCCCCCCGAAACGTACCGATTGCATAAACGAAAATTTATGCTTATCTTTGCTCGAATTTTATTGTTTTTATAAAATATTGCTAAGAAACAGATTAAATACTAATTGTATGGAACAAAAAATATCAAAAGCACTACTTGAAATCGGAGCGGTTTTTCTCCGTCCCAATGAGCCGTTTACTTGGGCAAGCGGTATCAAAAGCCCTGTCTATTGCGACAACCGTCTGATACTTACCGCCCCTGCCGTCCGCAACGAGGTGGAAAACGCCTTGGCTCAAACTATCAAGAGCCACTATCCGCAAGTAGAGGTACTTATGGGCACAGCCACAGCAGGTATCGCACATGCTGCAATTACTGCATCTATACTCGGCTTGCCAATGGGTTATGTCAGAGCCGGTTCGAAAGACCACGGCAGGCAAAACCGGATAGAGGGGCAGTTACGGGCAGGACAAAAGGTAGTGGTTGTCGAAGACCTTATATCTACTGCCGGTAGCAGTATCGAGGTAGTAGAGGTATTGCGGGCAGCCGGAGCCGACGTATTGGGTATTATAAGTATATTTACATACGGTATGCAACGCGGTATCGACAATCTGGCAAAGGCAAACGTTAAAAACGTCAGCCTGTCGAACTTCGACGCATTGGTACGAGTAGCAGCTAATGACGGCTATATCAGAGAAAGCGACATAGAGCGTCTAATACGCTTTCGCAACAATCCGAGCGACGAAAGTTGGATTGATGCATAAACGATATGCGAGGCTGCGTATTAAAAACAAACCACCTTGCATTTTGGTTGGAAAATTGATTAAATTTGCAACATGGAACTTGAAAGGATATACAACGAGGATTGCTTGATTACAATGAAAAATATGTCGGACAACTATATTGACTTTGTAATCACATCTCCCCCTTATGACGATATTAGGAATTATAATGGTTATCAATTTGATTTTGAAAAAATTGCCAAAGAGTTATTTAGAGTTATAAAAGAGGGAGGCGTTGTAATTTGGGTTGTAGCTGATGCAACAATTGACGGCAGCGAAACAGGAACTTCGTTTAGGCAGGCATTGTTCTTTAAAGAAATCGGATTTCGTCTTCATGATACAATGATTTATTATAAAAATAATCCGATGCCTCAAACAGGCAATAGATACCATCAACATTTTGAGTATATTTTTGCTTTTTCAAAAGGAAATCCAAAAACTTTTAATCCAATAACAGAACCCACAAAATATCACGGACTTGCCAATATGAAAAATAGAGGACAAAAAGGTTCTCTTGAATATGAAAAAGTTGAAAGGACAAAAGAAAAAAAAGTAGGTAACGTGTTTTTTTATTCAGTTGGCGGCGGAATTTCAACAAAAGATAAGATTGCATATAATCATCCTGCTATTTTCCCGGAGAAATTAGTTGTCGACCAAATAAATACGTGGACAAATGAGAATGATTTGGTTTATGACCCTTTTATGGGAAGCGGTACTACTGCTAAAATAGCGCATTTATTAAATAGAAAATGGATAGGCTCTGAAATCTCAAAAGAATACGTTGAAATTGCAGAAGAAAGGTTAAAAAAATACACAATGAATAATTTGTTTACAGCAATATAATATGAATTTAGCAGAAAGAGGCTCTCTAACAGCAAAAGACGGTTTCAAAAATGAAGACGATATAGTTAGAAAGTTTAATGATTGGGAAAAAGATAAAGATTCTCAAACATGGTTAACCTTAATGAAATATAACCTTTCTGAAATTGAATATGTTGAAGCAGTAAAAGTATCAGGTTACAAAACTGATGTTCAAGTACAAGTAACCATAAAACTCAAGAAAGCTATTGATGTTGAAAATTTGCAAATAAAATTGGTAAGCAATGCAAAAGGATTTAATCAAATTGATAAACGATGGGTTGATAAATATACAGAGATGTGGAATATTCCTTCGCCGGTTGTTTCAATTTTAAAGAGATATACAGGAGAAGAAAAACCTACAATCCAAAAACCCAAAGACAAAAGAAGAATGTTTGCAAGTGAATTTTCTGAAACTGAACAAAAAGTTATTTTAAAATGGTTAAAGGAAAATCAATCATTAATTGTTTCAGACATATTGAAAGGGCAGGGAAAATTTGCAGCAGAATGGATGTTAGTAGCTCAGAAAGTTGAAAAAAATGCAAGGTGGATTTTAAAACCAATGAACTTTTGTATGAACTATTTCGGAAATGGAGAAATTGAAATTACTGCCAGAGGAAATTTTAAAATAGGAAGAATTACAATGCAAAGAAAAGGCGGAGATGGAGGCAGAGATACTGCAAAGATGTTGCAATTTAAAATTAATCCGGCAGAATTGTTTGAAAATGAATGATATATTCGCTATGCGAAGGCTAAGATTTATTAATTAACAACCCCTTTTTATTACAAAAAAATGCGTAACCTTTTAGAGATAACCGACTTTACCACACAAGAGATAGACGACCTCATTGCTACGGCAATGGATATTATCAAAGAACCAAAGAAATATTCGGAGGTGTGCAAGGGCAAAAAACTTGCTACGCTGTTTTATGAGCCGAGTACGCGTACCCGCTTGAGTTTCACGGCTGCTATGATGGAGCTGGGAGGCAATGTCTTGGGCTTTTCGGACGCTGCTGCATCGTCGGTAAGCAAAGGCGAAGTGGTAGCCGATACCGTTAGAGTGGTCGAAAACTTTGTCGATATCATAGCTATGCGACACAATAAAGAGGGAGCTCCGTGGGTAGCGTCGCAGTTTGCCTCCGTTCCTATTATCAATGCGGGCGATGGCGGACATTGCCACCCGACACAAACACTTACCGATATGCTCACTATCTACCGACACAAAGGTTGTTTTGCAAATCTTACGGTCGGTTTTTGCGGCGACCTGTTATATGGGCGTACCGTCCACTCGTTGGCTAAGGCTATGGGGCGTTACGAGGGGATAAAGTTTGTTTTTATCTCGCCCAAAGAGCTAAAAATACCCGACTATCTTCGTAAAGAGATTGAAAAACAAGGATATCAGTATATAGAGACAACAAATTTGGAGGAGGCTATGCCAAACCTCGACATACTCTATATGACACGTGTACAGAAAGAGCGTTTCGACTCCGAAGAGGAGTATTATAAGCTCAAAGACAGCTTTATACTTGATATGCCAAAACTGCAAAACGCTCCCAAGGATATGATAATACTTCATCCGCTACCACGTGTAAACGAGATTGCATACGAGGTCGATGCCGACCCGCGAGCTTTGTATTTCGAGCAGGTACTCAACGGCAAATTTATCCGTATGGCTCTCATCTATACTCTGCTCCGTTGGGCAGAAGAGCGTAAAGAATCTCCACAACAGCTTATAGTCGGGGTATCGTCTTCAAAGTGTCCCAACACTCGTTGTATATCGGCAACCGAGTCGGTCAACCCTCTGTGTACTACATCGGAAGACGGCGACAAACACTGTTTCTATTGTGATGCTATTTTGGAATAAATGTACGCAATGTCGATTTTTTAGTCTTATAATAAACTTGTTGTTCTATATCATCGAGATATAGGACGATTCATTAAAGAAACAAACACAAAACTATCGTTATATCAGGTGTGTAGCCCTCCGTTAATGGATATTACTTCGCCTGTGATATAAGCCGATTTGTCTGATGCTAAAAACGCTACGAGGTCTGCTACCTCATCGGCTTTGCCAAAACGTCCGACAGGGACAAGTTTTTTCAATTCATCTTGGGGTAAGTCTTTGGTCATATCGCTCTCGATAAATCCGGGAGCAACTACATTGACAGTAACTTTGCGTGGTGCCACTTCAAGAGCCAATGCCTTAGAGCCTCCTATTAGTGCTGCCTTGGCGGCGGAGTAGTTGGTTTGTCCGGCCATTCCTTTGATTCCCGACAACGAAGCGATATTAATAACTCTTCCCCAACGTTTTACAAGCATATCTTTGAGTACTCGGCGGGTGAGATAAAAAAATCCGTTCAGAGTAGTATCCAACACCTTATGCCACTCTTCGTTTTGCATAAACACCATTGTGTTGTCAAGTCTTATGCCTGCATTATTTACAAGTATCGCTATATGGTGGTCGGGATTATTTTCTTGCCACTGTGTAATGATATTGTCGGTGGCTTGACCATCTGCGACATCGAAAGGCATAAGTTCTGCTTTACCTCCGTTTTCCTCGATTATTCTTTTTGTCTCTGTGGCAGCATCGATATTCGAATTGTAGTTTATCAAAACAGGATAACCCATTTCTGCAAGTTTTATACAGATAGCTCTGCCAATACCTCTTGAACCTCCGGTTATTAATGCGTATTTCATATTGTTTAATGAATATTATTGTGTTTTTATAACTTAGTGTTTTTCAGAAAAATAGTTATATCCTCTATCCCCTTGCTCAAAGGACTGTCTTTTACAAAAGTGGGTACTATTTGACGTATATTACTATAAAAAGTTTTGGTTTCGGACGATAATTTATAATCAATTTTAAGATAATCAACTGCTTGTGCAAGTGCAATGGCTTGAATAGCAAGTACTTGGAATGAATTTTCGATAATCTTTTTGGTTATTAATGCTGCATTTGTTCCCATAGACACAATATCCTGATTGTCATTGTTGTTTGGGATAGAATGAATGTACATCGGATTCGAAAGCGTTTGAGACTCCGCCGTGGTAGAGGTAGCCGTAAATTGTGCTGCTTGTACTCCATAGTTAAGCCCCAAAACACCAAGGTTTACAAATGGAGGCAATATGTTGTTTAGCTTGCTGTGACACAGATAGTTTAGTTGGCGTTCGACAAGCATTGTGAGTTTGGTAATACCTATTTTGAGCTTATCCATCTCAAAAGCCACGTAATCACCGTGAAAATTTCCGCCATGATATATGTTTTTGGTCTCTATATCGATGATAGGATTGTCGGAAGCCGAATTTAGCTCGTTTATCAATACTTTATCGGCATTGATTATCTCGTCGAGTACAGCTCCCAAAATCTGTGGTACACAACGAAGCGAATAGTACTCCTGTACTTTGATGTCGATATGAGTGTCGGTTATCTCTTTGTTATAAAAAAAGTTTTCGCGTTTTCTGATACATTGGCTCGATTGCAGTATTTCTCTCATTCTGGCGGCTATCTCTCTTTGGCCTGTATGTTGTTTGGCAGCGTTTAGTTGATAAGAGAAATGGTCGTCAAAAGCCGAAACTATCTCGTTTATAAGACACGACATCAGAGTGGCTGTTTCGATAAGTTGTTGTGATTTTATCAGATTAATCAATCCGATAGCTGTCATCACCGAAGTCCCGTTAGCCAAAGCCAATCCTTCGCGGATATGTATCCGGAGAGGTTCTATATTTAGCTGTGTCAATACATCTTTTGTTTTTCGGCATTGGTTTTGATAAAATACCTCACCTTCTCCTATAAGGCATAAAGCCAAGTGAGACAGTTGTACCAAGTCGCCTGATGCTCCAACACTGCCGTGTTCGTAAATAATTGGCGTAATATTGTGGTTAATAAACTGTTGTAGGATTTTTACAGTATCGGTATGTATCCCCGAATAGCCTTGCAAAAAGGTATTGAGACGAGCCAACATAACGGCTCTAACCTCTTGTGGCGACAGTATCGCCCCTGTACCCGTACAATGCGACCGTATCAGATTGACCTGAACCTGTTTTAGGTTATGGTCGTCGATACGGTATTGTGCCATAGGACCGAAGCCTGTGTTTATACCGTAGATTAATTTTTTTGAAGAGAAGTTTTTCAGAAACTCGTAGCTCTTATCTACTACTTCTAATTCTTCTTGCGATAAATTAACGCATTTATTCTCAAAAACTATCGAGTAAAATTCACTTAAATTCATATTAAGTCTGTATAAAAAATTGCATCTACAAAATTAATACTTTTTTGTGGTTGCCGACGACTAATTGTTTTGTCCGAATTTATACATCACAGCAACAATTGTTTGGGTTTTGGTATCCCCGATAGCAACCGCAACATTCGAGTAGTATCGGCACAATTCCCAAATTTTGCTTCGCCCCGCCGGTCTCAATTCCTACATTCTTCTAAGTAGTTTTGTAGGATTATTGTCGCCGATACTCTGTCTATTATAGCCTTGTCGCGACGTTTCTGTTTGCCTAAGCCACCGGCTAACATAGCATCGAAAGCAAGTTTGGAGGTAAAGCGTTCGTCGTACTTTATTACCTCCATTGAGGGGAAAAAAGTTTTAAACTGCTCTATAAAGCGGTCTATTTCAGGCACTATCTCCGACGGTTCGTTTTTGAGTGTTAGCGGATATCCTATCACTAATTTGTCGCATTGATTTTTAGCGATATACTCTTTGAGAAACTCAAATATTTTGAGTCTGTCCACAGTAGCTAATGCTCCGGCAATCATTCTCGAAGGGTCGGATACAGCCACTCCGACTCTTTTGCTGCCATAGTCTATTGATAATATTCGTGCCATTCTTTTTTGAAATTTAAGACAGACAAATTTAATTCTTTTTGCTATTTTTGCAAAATAAAAAACTAATCTTTAAATATTTTATGGAACATACCCTGACTCCTCTGATTGCCGATTTGGGACTTATCTTGATAGTAGCAGCCGTTGTTACGCTTATTTTCAGAAAATTAAAACAACCTCTTGTACTTGGCTACATTATAGCCGGTTTTTTGGTAAGTCCTTATAGCAATATTATCCCGACCGTTACCGACTTACACAACGTAGAGACACTTGCCGAGATAGGTGTTATTTTTTTGCTGTTCAGTCTCGGACTTGAATTTAGCTTCAAAAAACTTATGCGTGTGGGAGCATCTGCTTCTATTACAGCGATAGTGGAGATTGTGATTATCTCAATAGCAGGTTATTGTGTCGGTAAGGCATTGGGGTGGAGTACTATGAACAGTATGTTTCTCGGAGGAATGTTGGCGTCGTCGAGTACCACCATAATAATAAGAGCATTCGGCGAACTTGGCGTTAAATCGCGTAACTACGCCAAAACCGTTTTTGGAGTACTGGTGGTAGAAGATATAGTGGTTATACTGCTTATGGTTTTGTTATCGACTATTGCGGTAACGCAGAGTGTCGAAGGCGGCGAATTGCTTTTTACCGTGCTTAAACTCGGTTTTTTCCTTATACTGTGGTTTCTGCTTGGTATATTTGTAATTCCGACACTACTCAAAAAGACACGTCACTTGCTCGACGACGAAGGTTATCTGGTGCTATCCATAGGGCTTTGCCTCGGTATGGTTATAGTTGCCACACAGGCGGGGTTCTCTGCCGAATTGGGAGCTTTTATAATGGGTTCCATACTTGCCGAAACATTTGCTGCCGAACGCATTGAGCATACATTCAAACCTGTAAAAGACCTCTTTGGAGCTATCTTTTTTGTGTCGGTGGGTATGATGATAAACCCTGCTGTAATCATCGAATATGGCATACCTGTGCTTATCGTGGTGTTGTTGGTGATTGTGGGTAAATTTTTGGCTACCCTTATCGGGGCGTTGTTATCGGGACAGTCGCTTAAACATTCGGTGCAGGTGGCTATGAGTATGGCTCAGATAGGTGAATTTGCCTTTATCGTGGCCACACTCGGTATGTCGCTCGGTGTTATCGACGAATTTCTTTTCCCGATAGCGGTTGGGGCTTCGGCTATTACCACATTTACAACACCTTATATGATTAAATACAGCGAATCGATGTATAATTTTATCGAAAAAATATTACCCAAAAAGTTTGTAGATAAGCTAAACAAATACTCGGCAAGTTCGCAAGTGCTCGGTTCGCAATCCGAATGGAGACAGATACTTAAAGGTAGTACTACCACTGTTTTTCTCAACGGAATTGTGGTTATATCTATTGTATTGGTGTCGTCGTATTTGGTTATACCGTTTATACACAACAATTTCAACAATGAGCTATCGGAATGGATTGCCATGACCGGTACCTTGGTAGTGGCATCGCCGTTTATATGGGCTTTGATGTACAAAAAGCCAAACTATGTTACACTCAAAGAGTTGTGGGACAATCCCGAGTTTAATAATACGCAACTCTCGGTACTATCCGTATCACGTTTGATTATAGGTACATTGTTGATTTTTTATTTGGTCAATAAATTTCTCGACCCCATATATGCAGTTGTTGTAGTGCCTGTAACAGTGCTTGTTATCTACTTTGCATCGCGATATATCAAAAAATTCTACAAGATTATCGAACGCCGTTTTGTTACCAACCTCAACGACCGCGAGACGGAAGAGAGCAAAAAGAACGAATCTATCAATAACATAAAACAAAAACTGAGAACTTCACCCGATATCGTAAACGGTACGGCTTGGGATGCCCATATTACCGATTTGGAGGTGCCACAGAATGCTAAATATATCGGGCGTACATTGAGCGAACTCGATTGGCGTAAAAGATTTTTAGTCAATATAATATATATAAAAAGCGGTGAAAATATACTCTATTCGCCCGGACCTGATGCAAGGCTTATGCCACACGACCACGTGGGCGTATTCGGCACCGACGAAGTAATAGAGGCGTTCAAGAGCGAATTCTTAACAGAGGAAGAGCCTGTATATCCGGATTTGGACTTGGACAATATTGTTGTCGAAAAGCACTTTATAGACCCTGACAGCAAACTGATAGGTGTTGCCATAAGAGCATCTAATATTCGCGAAAGTAGTGGTGGTATAGTAGTTGCCATCGAGCGAGAAGGCAATAGGATACTGTCGCCTTCGGCTGATTTGGTATTCAAAGCAGACGACTTGGTATGGATTGTAGGCGAAAAAGATAAGTTGCAGGTGTTGAAATAGGGGGAGCAGAGAAATATGCGAAAAATACTTTATAGCCCTCGTATATAAAAAGCTATTAGTATTCGATATATTACCAATCGTACCAAAGTACCAATCTTGTTTTCTTCTCTCTTTGGGTTGGAGCAGACTGCCCCATGTCCGCTCCGTCTCTTTCACGCGTATTCGGAGAGAGATGTTTGTGTGTAAACCAAAAAAAGGGCGAACACTAATCCACCCCTCTTACACTTATAACCAAATGTTCAAAAACTGCCTCTACTTACTCCCATTCGATGGTTGCGGGCGGTTTTGATGTAATGTCGTAGATAATGCGGTTTACGCCTTTTACTTCGTTCACTATGCGACGACTTACCACTTCGAGTACATCGTAAGGAATACGCGCCCACTCGGCAGTCATTCCGTCAATAGACGTAACGGCTCTGATGGCGATGGCATAATCGTAGGTGCGTTCGTCGCCCATAACACCAACACTTTGGATATTGGTCAGTACCGTGAAATACTGCCAAATATCTTTGTTTAAGCCGGCTTTTACTATCTCGTGGCGTAATATGGCATCGCTTTCCCGTACAATATCAATGCGTTCGCAAGTAATATCGCCGATTATGCGAATAGCCAATCCCGGTCCGGGAAACGGCTGACGCCATACTATATCGTGTGGTATGCCGAGAGCCTCGCCTAAGGCACGCACTTCGTCTTTGAATAACTTGCGTAACGGCTCTATGAGCTTAAACTTCATATCCTTGGGCAGTCCGCCGACGTTGTGGTGCGTTTTGATGGTGTGAGCTGTGTTGGTACCGCTTTCGACCACATCGCTGTATAGTGTGCCTTGTGCCAGAAAATCGAAATTGCCGAGCTTTTTCGACTCCTCGTCAAAACAATATACAAACTCGCTACCTATTATTTTACGCTTCTTTTCGGGGTCTGATATGCCTTTGAGTTTGTTCAGAAATCTATCTTTTGCATCTATCTTAACCACGTTGATACCGAACAAGTCGCCACAGGTATGCATTACCTGCTCGCCTTCGTCTTTACGCAATAGTCCGTGGTCGATAAACATACAGGTCAGCTGGCTACCGATAGCTTTTTGTAGCAATACGGCTACCACAGTTGAGTCCACACCACCGCTAAGTCCGCAGAGCACATGACGGTCGCCAACGATTTTGCGTATCTCCTCTACCTGCATATCGATATAATTACCCATAGTCCAGTTATTTTGTGCCTCGCATATTTTAAACACAAAATTGCGGATAATATCGTTGCCATATACAGAGTGGCGTACTTCGGGGTGAAACTGTACACAGTATATACGTTTTTCGTCGTTGCAGATAGAGGCTACAATGTTGTTGTCGCTATTGGCTACAAGGCGAAATCCTTTGGGTAGCTCCGTAACAGAGTCGCCGTGGCTCATAAAAACGTCTTGATGTTCGGGCAACTTGTCGAACAGAGGACAAGGGGCAACTATATTTATGCCCATTTTCCCGTATTCCTTGGTATTGCCTCTGCCGATAGTACCCCCGAAGTGCTTGGATGTCAGTTGCATACCGTAGCATACTCCAAGTATAGGAATACCGAGGTCAAATATTTTTTCATCACAAGTGAAAGCATCTTTTTCGTAAACGCTTTTCGGACCACCCGAAAATACTATCCCCTTTACATCGGGTATCTTCGATATTTCGTCGGCAGTGATGGTATGTGGCAAAAGTTCTGAAAAAACACCCATCTCACGAATTCTACGGGCTATCAGTTGGTTGTATTGACTCCCAAAGTCGAGTACAAGAATTTTATCGTATTGCATTGTGTATTAATTCGATTAAATATATTTTATTAGCTTGCAAAGTTAATACTTATTTTCCTAATTATCTATGTTCGGATAAGAGTATTTTATCAACAAACAAAGATTTAGGAGTTATCTGCAAACTCCCCCTAAATCTTTGTTTGGATATTTGATTAAAAAATAGACCTACAAAATTACTTTTGCCGACTTTCCTTTTTTTCTCGAGCCAAGAGATATAACGTAACTGCCTCCCTTAGGCAGATTGCTAATAGCTACCGAGTTGCCCGTATAGCTCTCTTTTTTGTAATGCTGTATCAACTTGCCTTCAATGTTGTAAACAAACAAATCTTGTTGTTTGTCTTCTTCTGTAAGAAGTACAAATAAGTTTCTGTTGTTATCGAAGAATACCGTTAATTCTTTCGGTTCGACTGTCGTCTCCTCTAACGAAGAACTTGTATTGTCTCTATATCTGAACTTTATATTCTTATTGGTGAGCTCCTCTATTTTTGTGATTATGGCATCGGACAGGATACCGTGTTGTAGTTGCGGAGCAAACTGAGTTGCATCGGTTGCGCCCGGATAAGTATCTCCTGTATATGAGTATGGAGTCCCGTCTGCTTCTATTACGTCAAATCTAAGGTTGTTAGGGTCGTTGTTTGGACTGTTTTGTTCCCATTCGTTAGAGTCGAAATTCACTTTTGTAATCAACAAACCGTGACCCAAATAGCTCCCGCGTCTGGTTGTATAGACAGAGTCCCAACCGAGATATTGTTTGTTTTCAAGCAAATAGTAGTATTGCGGATAGGGATTTGCTCCATCCAAATTGTGAGTATCGTCAGAGGGCGACAATAAGAACGCTTGGTTTGAGGTAATAATCGGTTCGAGGGTCTTCTCGCCCACACCCGACAAAAGGGTTGGAGAAAGATAGCCTAAATAAAATCTTTCGTGTGCCAACCAAGAAGGAGGAGTATTGCCGCCATTGTTATATGGACCTTCGGTCATAATATCCCACTCTCCGACGGTATATTCTCCTAACTTTGCAGTGTTATAGAAGTCCGGAAGCCCTAATACATGACTAAACTCGTGGCAAAATGTACCTATGCCACACATAACGTTACGTCTGTTCAGTTCGGAAGAGCAGGCATAAATTTTTATGGTTTTGCCGTCGTGTGATGCATACGGGTAAGCCAATTGCCATTTATGCGGCCATATTGTATTGGCGTCATTGCCTTCGGCTTCGTTACCTCCTGCATAGTAGATAAAAACCATATCTACCTCGCCGTTGTTGTCCGTATCGTAATCGGAGAAATTTACATCGTTATTGGCTAAATTGCATGCCTCTATTACCATCTCTCTTGGTCTCATATCTCTTTTATATATGGGGTCGTTGCCTCCGTAATAACTTACATCTCCGCTTAAAGTATAAGGTCCGACCACATCAAAAGTAGGGTCGAATATATTGTTGGTAGAGGCTTTGAAGTAGTCTTTCGCAGACCCTGTTGCTTTATAGTCGCCTTTCTTGTCGTTATAATTGGGTTCGTTCAATAGTCTGGTAAAATCTTGTTTGGCTGTTTGAGAAACAAATTTTTTGTCTTTAAACTCCACCAATATTACCAAACCTCTTTTTTCTCCAATCAGCGGATTGGGTACTCTGTGGTGCCCATTATGGCCGAGTGCCTTTTGTCGAAGGCTTCTTAGGGCAATCTCTTTCTGTTTGGAGATAGGACTTTTGCCCAATTGTCTGAGAAAGGCTTTGTCTTCCATACTTCTGTTTTGTCTTGCTACTTTTCCTGTGGAGACAATAATATTATTCTCGAATTTTGCATATTCGTAATCTCCTTTTGTATTTTGTTTCAAAAGATAGTTGTCTTCTGTGGTTGTATAGCTAAACCATTCGTCGCCATGTATTTTGATAGTCAATACACTACCGTCAGACTGTGTTACCTGTATCGGATGTGGATATGCCGGCACAGCAAAGCCTTTGACAGACATCAACAAACACGATACTACCAATAGATGAAAATATTTCTTCATTTGTATTATTGAGTTTATTTATATAAAATTGATTTATGTTTAAAATTACAAAGTTAAAAATATTTTTATAAATATGTAAATTTTAATTGAAAAAGCAACGTTGATAATCAGAAAAAGACACTGTTTTTTAGGTATTACAGATGATACTTGAATCTGCCCAAATCAAATTTATGTTTTACTCAATCGGTATAATAGGTATTTTTATTAACTTTGAAAGTTAAATTTTTAACACAAATAAAATTATAATTCATTGTAAATCAATAGAAAAAAACAAATGACAAGAGAAGAAATAGAACTAAAAGTAAAGAATTTTTTGGTCGAAGATATAGAGGTGAATGAAGGAGCAATCACTCCCGATGCCAATCTAAAAGACGATTTAGGTATAGACAGCCTCGATTTTGTTGATATAGTAGTAATTGTAGAAAAAAACTTTGGTGTTAAGATAAAACCCGAAGAGATGGCAGGCGTGCAGACATTCAGCCAGTTTTGCGACTATTTGGAGACAAAGGTTAAATAACAAACGACTCACAAGGAGCCGTCATAATGTTTAGGCTCTTGTACCATGGTATACAGCAACAATAGTTCGAAGTCCAAATGGCAAGGACACACAGGTGGCGGAAATTTCGGACAAAAGGCTTTGGTATTAATGTTACGTATAGTACCATTGAGGCTTATCTATTGTCTGATGGCTTTTGTTGTGCCGTTCTATATTGTGTTTGCAAACAAAAGATACAGAGCTATATATCGTTATTTTAGGAAACATTTTTCGTATTCTCCTCTTAAAGCTTTTGCCAAAACCTGTCGCAATCATTTTATCTTCGGACAAATAGTAATTGACCGCTTCGCTATTTTTGCAGGTAAAAGAGATGTGTTTGATATAGAAATCGACAATTATGATTGTTTCGATAGGTTAAACAAAGGTAGAGAGGCTTTTATTATAGCAAGTGCCCATATTGGCAATTACGAAATAGCCGGCTATATGCTCAAATCGCACAACAAACCGTTCAATACACTTGTGTATGCGTCCGAAACCCTAACAGTATCGCAAAATAGGGTAGAGATGATGAAAGACAACAATATCAACCTCATACCTATACGTGATGATATATCGCATATGATGGCTGCAAGTATGGCTTTGCAGAACGGAGAGATACTGTCGGCGGTAGTGGATAGGACTAACGGTACAAGCAAAAGTGTCGAATGTCGGTTTCTCAACGGCAAAGCCGATTTCCCAATCGGTGTGTTTATGCTTGCCGCTACTTTTGAGGTGGATATGATAGCGGTATTTTCGGTAAAGGTGTCGTATAATAAGTACAAGATTTTTATCAAACACCTCACTCCCGATTTGCCTCCTATCCTGTCTAAACGGCAAAAAGCCGAGCAACTAATTCACTCATATATAGCTCATACGGAAGGTATTCTTAAGCTATTCCCCGAACAGTGGTTTAATTTTTATGACTTTTGGAAAAATTAAACCTATCCCGCAATACCCAATCTTATATATTATATTACAACACTTTTGCATATCCCTTAAAATGTTGTAAGTTTGCATAAAATACAAATTACTATATGAAAGAGAAGTTTAATATTTCGGGTATGACGTGTGCTGCCTGTGTGGCTCACGTACAAAAAGCCGTCGAGAGTTTAGAGGGTACAAGCAATGTAAACGTAAACCTGCTTACCAATACTATGACCTTAGATATTAACACTGATATCCTCAACACAACCGATATAATAAATGCAGTGGAAAGAGCAGGATACTATGCTTCTTCGGACATCACCGAAAAGCAATCTTCAAAAAAAACAAATACCACGAGCCAAACTCTTGAAAAAGAGGTAAACTCTTTACGATACAGATTGGTAGTATCCATTATATTTCTGATACCGCTGATGTACATATCTATGGGCTCTATGTGGGGATTTCCTTTGGCGGATTTTATAAGCCATCACACCAATCCGGTAGGTTTTGCAATGACACAGTTTTTACTCACATTGCCAATAGTGTATATAAACAGACTCTATTATATCAAAGGCTACAAGAGCCTGTTTAATAGAGCTCCGAATATGGATACTCTCATCGCAATAGGTTCGTCTGCCGCATTGGGGTACGGTATATTTGCCATATATATGCTTGGGTATGGATTGGCTATCGGCAGTACCGAATTGGTAAAGCAATACGGTATGGATATCTATTTTGAGTCAGCGGCAATGATATTGACTCTGATTACTGTGGGTAAATATCTCGAAGCCAAATCCAAAGGCAAAACAGGCGAGGCATTAGAGAAGTTGATGAGTCTATCGCCTACCACGGCTCTCATAGAGATACATGGCGTACCTACGGAGGTGGTTATAGATGAGGTAGTAGCAGGCGATATAGTTATCATAAAGCCCGGAGGAGCTATCCCTGTCGATGGGGTAATAATAGAAGGTACAACATCAATAGACGAGTCGGCTATAACAGGCGAAAGTATCCCGGTAGAAAAAAGTGAAGGTTCAAAGGTAATTCAAGCAACTATCAATAAGACCGGATTTGTGAAGGTAAAAGCCACCAAAGTAGGCAAAGACACACTCTTTGCCGAGATATTGCGACTTGTCGAAGAGGCTGCTGCCACCAAAGCCCCTATTGCCAAACTTGCCGACAGAGTTTCGGGTATATTTGTGCCGATAGTAATAGTTATATCTCTGCTGACGGCTATTGTATGGCTTGCCGTAGGGCAATCTTTCGAGTTTGCTCTATCCACGGCAATAGCTGTGTTGGTAATATCTTGCCCTTGTGCTTTGGGATTGGCTACTCCTGTTGCCATAATGGTAGGTACGGGTAAGGGGGCAGAAAACGGCATACTGATAAAGTCGGGCGAGGCTCTCGAAACAGCTCATAAACTGAAAACCGTAGTATTCGACAAAACAGGTACAATAACCGAAGGCAAGCCTAAAATTACCGATACAATCCCTTGTGGGATAGACGAAAAAGAGTTGTTGTCCATATCCTGTTCGTTAGAGGTCAAGAGCGAACACCCTTTGGCTGAGGCTATCATACAATATGCCAAACAAATAGGGGTAGAGTATAAAACAGTAGAAAATTTTCGGACTGTTGTAGGCAAAGGTTTGCTCGGCGAAATAGACGGTGTCAAATATATGGCAGGTAATCGACGATTGATGCAAGATAATGGGGTAGAGATAGATGAGTATTGCTCCAAAGAGATAAGTCGTCTAAACGCAGAAGGCAAAACAGTGCTTATATTTGCTCGTAAAAGCCAAATAATAGGTGTTATAGCAGTAGCGGATGTTATAAAAAACACAAGCAAACAGGCTATCGAACTGCTCAAAAAGATGAACATAGAGACTATTATGCTTACAGGCGACAACCAAATCGCCGCCCAAGGCATAGCCAAACAGTTAAAAATCGACAAAGTAATAGCCGAAGTATTGCCGACAGACAAAGAGCGAGTAATATCTTCTATAATGAACGATGGCAAAACAACGGCAATGGTAGGAGACGGTATCAACGACTCTCCTGCTTTGGTAAAAGCCGATGTGGGTATAGCTATTGGCGACGGCACCGATATTGCCATAGAGAGTGCCGATATTGTGCTTATCAAAAACGACTTGCTCGGAGTACCTTCGGCAATCAAATTGAGTAAAGCGGTAATAAAAAACATAAAGCAAAATCTGTTTTGGGCTTTTTTCTACAATGTGTTGGGGATTCCGTTAGCGGCAGGGGTGCTCTACCCTGTATTCGGTCTCAAACTAACGCCTGTATTTGGTGCGGTAGCGATGAGTTTGAGTAGTATATTTGTGGTAACCAATGCTTTGAGGTTAAGAAGATTTAGACCATATAATCAATTAAATAAACCAAAAGAGGATATTATTATGAAAAAAACTTTTGTAATAGAGGGTATGATGTGCCAAAACTGTGTAAAACACGTGCAAAGGGCCTTAGACAATTTGGGTGTTGTGGCCGAAGTCGATTTGGAGAATAAAAAAGCTACTGTAACCAACTCTGCCACAGACGATGCCACTATCATCAAGGCAATATCCGATGCCGGATATGAGGTAAAAGAGGTATTGAGCTAAATCGTATCTGAGGGGATAAATACCTGCCACAGTTTTTCGGAAGGCACGGGTGCGGTTATAACAATCTTCTCTTTTTTGACAGGATGAACAAACTCCACACTTCTGGCGTGCAACGATATACCACCATCGGGATTGGAACGAGGGGCTCCATACTTCAAATCGCCTTTGATAGCAGCTCCTATAGCAGCCAATTGGCAGCGTATCTGATGGTGTCGTCCGGTGTGCAAATCGACTTCCAATAGAGTATATCTATCGGATTTGCCAATGGTTGTATAATGCAATACGGCAAGTTTTGAATTAGGTTTTTCGGTGTTATATGCGTACGATTTGTTCTGCTTTTCGTTGCGTACCAAAAAATGTTTCAGAGTAGCCTCCTCTTCTTTTGGCGGGGCGGTTACTATTGCCCAATACTTTTTTTTAATCTCGTGTTTTTGTAGCATCTCATTTAGGCGAGTCAATGATTTTGATGTTTTGGCAAAAAGCACCACCCCCGAAACAGGTCTGTCGAGACGATGCACAACACCACAAAACACATTGCCGCTCTTCTCATACTTCTCCCTTAGATAATCTTTAATTATATCCACCAATGGCTTATCGCCTGTTTTGTCGCCTTGTACTATCTCCGATACGCTTTTGTTGATAGCTATTATATGGTTGTCTTCGTATAATATTTGCATGGTGAGGGGTAAACTAAAAACAATTTTTTTTCAATCGCAAAGCACATAAAGGTCGGCTCGCGGATTGATAAGCATAACAGGTACTTCGGCAACTTTCAATATTCTTTTTTCTTTTGAACCGAAAATTATATCGTCCAATCCATATTCTCTTGATGCCGATACTACCACAAGCCCTGCGTTATCGGACGTGGCATTGTCAATCGCCTCTCGCTCTACATCATAGCTTCCTTTTTTTGCCTGATGTATAGTATATTTCAACAAAAACGTATCGAACAATGTCTTTGCTTGATTGATAGTCTCTTGTGCCTTATCGCCATAATCTTTTGGTTTGTAGATTATTATTTCGGACTCAAAAAAACGCCCGAAAGCAGAAGCAAAGGGTATCTTCTCTTTATCCTCTATAAGAAAAGTAACGGGTAGCGATACTTTGGTCAGGTCGAATGGAGTGTCCGGCTGTACAAACATATATGGTATTCGCAATCGGTTGCATAGATTGAGGTACTGTTGTATGCTATTTTTATCATTCAATTCTATCAATACCAAAGAGGCATCGCTGTTTTCCATAGTCGATGCAAAGTCTTCGGCTGTCGTATCTTTTGTTATGGTTATCGAGCCTGTCTCGTGTTTAAATGAACTCGCCAACTCTTTTGCCCATAGTTGTATATTGGCAGACGGAGTACTGTCTCGTTGTACAACAAATATTTTTCTCATCAAATTATTATATTTTATTTGTGCTTACAAAGTTACATTTTTTTTTGAGAAATGTAATGCAAATTGCTGAATATTAAGAGAGAGTTATTTTGCCGAGCGATATTCCAACGAGTTTTTAAAATCATCAATCGTTTGGCACTGTTCCAGTGTAACATCTCCTATACGAGTTCGTTTAAGGGCAGTCAGATATGCACCTGAACCAAGTGCTACTCCGATATCTCGTGCCAAAGCCCTGATATAAGTTCCTTTCGAGCATACCACGCGTATTTTCAAAATAGGCATATCCAGGTTCAATATCTCTATCTCCTCTATAACAAGAGGTTTGGGGCGAAGCTCCACATCATCGCCTTTTCGGGCATAATCAAAAGCACGTTTGCCGTTGATTTTTACCGCAGAATACACCGGTGGTATTTGCAATATTTCTCCTTTGAATTCATTGATTTTTTCCTCTATGAGCTCTTTTGTAATATGACTTGTGTCGAAAGTAGCATCTTCGGGGTGTTCCATATCGAACGACGGTGTGGTGGCTCCGAGTTTTAGTGTGGCAATATACTCTTTTACTCCGCCTTGCAACGCTTCTATCTGTTTGGTGGCTTTGCCTGTGGCAAGTATCATAATGCCTGTTGCCAGAGGGTCGAGTGTGCCGGCGTGTCCTACTTTTATTTTTTCGCCTGTGGCACGTGTTATTATACTTCTGATTCTGTTTACAAGGTCAAACGAAGTCCATGTCAATGGTTTGTCGAAATATAATATTGTACCGTCTTTAAAATTCATCTGTTGCTGTTTTTTTTGAATGCCAAAATTACTCTATTTTTAGGAAAAAACAGAAAAATTTTTTTATAGATTACAAAAAAGTAGTATCTTTGTGTCGTTAAAATTTTAGTTTGGTTTATTTGTCTTCGTAGCTCAGCTGGTAGAGCAACTGACTCTTAATCAGTGGGTCCAGGGTTCGAGTCCCTGCGAGGACACAAAGGGAGCAACCTTAGAGTTGCTCCCTTTGCAAATATGGCAAGCACAGTAAAATATAAATTATCTGTAATTAAAAATGAGAATATCCATAGTACAAAACGAAATAAAATGGGGTGTGAGAGACGAAAATCTGCAATCTTTCGGTACACTGTTGAAAGAGCTGTACGATAAAACCGATTTGGTAATATTGCCGGAGATGTTTTCGACAGGTTTTGCCGTGGACAATCCCGAACTTTCCGAGAGCGAAAAAGGCGAGACATTCGGTATCGTCAAACAGTGGGCAAAAGAGGGTAATTTCGCTATCGTAAGTTCTATTATGACCAAAGAGAGCGACAAATATTTTAATCGCAGTTTCTTTTGTTATCCCGATGGCAACTTACTTACAGCCGATAAGCGTCATCTGTTTATAGGCGACGAAAAACGCTATTTCACACGTGGCAATACAATGCTGACTGCCAACTACAAAGGGGCAAATATTAGAGTATTGGTCTGTTATGATTTGCGATTCCCTGTTTGGGGGCGATACACAAAGGAGAATCCCTACGATATTTTGGTATATACTGCCAATTGGCCCAAAGATAGAATAGACGTTTGGGATACCCTTCTAAAAGCACGAGCTATGGAAAATCAAGCCTTTGTGTGTGCAGCCAATGCCGTAGGCAGAGATAGCTACAAGGTTTATCACAACGGTCATTCGTGTGTGTTGGGTGTTAGGGGCGAAGTCTTGCTAAGTTTTGAGGAAGACCAAATATCGGCAAAAACCGTAGAACTCGATTTGGGCTTTCAGAAAAAAATAAGAGAGAGATTCCCGGTACTCAATGATATAGACGAATTTCATATTAAATATTAAAAACTTTTTTGATAAATAAGTTTTGAGAATTAGAAAAAATTTGTATTTTTGCATACAATAAGTTTACTATATCCAAATGGTTAAGAAATTATTATTAATGTTTGTTTTTGTGTCGGTTGCATCTGTCGGATTTGCGACCGAGACTTCGGCTTTTGTGAAGGACTCTGTCGATAGGAGTTCGAGTGTTGCCGATTGGGACAAAAAAGCAGATGTTAAGATAAATTCGATAGGAGGACAACTATCTATAATAGCTGATGAAAATATCGCTCAAGTTGATATATATTCGGCTATTGGCGGACTGTTATACAGTGCGAAAATCAATTATTCAGAAGCCAGAATCGACAACTTGCCAAAGACATTTTTGGTAGTGAGAATAAAGTTTGCCAACAAAAAAACGGCAATATACAAAATTCGACACGATTAGAGTGCAATTCTTGGAACAGACTTCGAAAATCTTAATTATCAGACGATTAAGATTTTTTTTGTTTTTCATACAATCCCGCTAATTAATGCTATTATTAATTTCTATCAAACAATAAAACAAATCTATTTTATAATTATTAACTTTGTATTCAAAATAAATATTTTTCTAATTAAAAAAACAAAATGAAATTATGGCAAGAACACATTTTAAAGGAACAGAAATAAATACTAATGGCAATTTGCCAAGCGTAGGAAGCGTTGCACCCGACTTTACTCTTGTAAAAAACGATTTGAGCGATTTGAAATTGAGCGATCTCAAAGGCAAAAGAGTGGTTCTAAACATTTTCCCAAGTGTAGATACCGGAGTTTGTGCTACTTCTGTACGCAGATTCAACAAGGACGCAGCCAATATCGACAATAGCGTAGTATTGTGTATATCAAGAGATTTGCCTTTTGCACAAGGTAGATTTTGCGGAGCAGAGGGTATCGAAAATGTTACTATGCTTTCCGATTTTCGCAATGACGATTTCGTAAATGCTTACGGAATATTACTTGTTGACGGACCTCTCAAAGGATTGCACGCAAGGTCTGTGGTGGTAATAGACGAAAACGGCAAAGTGGCATACAATCAGTTAGTAAACGATATTGTCGAAGAACCGGATTACGAAGCGGCTCTTAATGTATTGAAATAAATAATTAGGTATTAGCTCGCAAAAGGACTTGGTAATAATTAACTTTTGTTCCAAGTCTTTTTTTTGTAAATATTTTATACCTTTGCAAACATATAATACCTAATCTGAAACCTTTAAATTTTTGAAATCAAATGTTTAGACAATACAAAGCACACCCTTGGCACGGAGTAAGTATAGGCAATCTATTCCCCGAAGTCGTTACCGCATTTGTCGAAATAGTACCGACAGACACAGTCAAATATGAAGTTGATAAAGATAGCGGCTATCTATCTATCGACCGCCCTCAGAAATATTCTAACGTGATTCCTGCTCTTTATGGATTTTTGCCCCAGACCTATTCCGGACAGCTTGTTGCCGAATTAAGCAACAAAGCATTGGGGCGAACCGATATAATAGGCGATGGCGACCCTGTGGATATTTGTATTCTTACCGAAAAAGATATAGTACACGGCGATTTGTTAGTAAAATGCCGTCCGATAGGAGGTTTTAGATTGCTCGATAGCGACGAGGCAGACGACAAACTTATAGCCGTTATGAGAAACGATGCCATATACGGACAATATCGCAATATGTCCGATGTGCCCGAACAGATTATAGAGCGACTAAAACACTATTTTACCACATACAAAGATATACCTGGTAGCGACACACGTCGTACGGAGTTGGCTTCTATCTATGATGTAGATGTAGCTCATGAGGTTATACGTCGTGCTATAAACGACTACAAAGAGAACTTCTGGATGATTCGGTAATCGTTTGTTTTTTAGACCTCTGTTTTTATAAAAAGGAGATTTCCCGAATTATCGAATCCGTCGTCTATGTTTAAGCGGTATCGAACCGATTACTGCTGTATTGGCAGAAGTGTTTTGGGGGTATAGGTTTTGAAATTCAATTGATTAGAGTTTGGTCAAAGTCGATTAGTTCACGTATTGAACAAAGCGTATATAATCGTCGGAGGCGAAACTCATTTTATAGTATGTAGCATACTGTCGTAAATGTACTACGGGTAATTTTTATTTTATAAACCAAAGAAAAAACTGTAACTTTGTAATCTGTAAAATTAAGTTTATTCTATGCAAATAATATCTGGTAAAGAACTTTCTGCAAAACTAAAAGCAGAAATGGCAAAAGATGTTGCCACATATATGAACAAGTACGGACGATTGCCAAAGCTGTCGGTGATACTTGTAGGCGAAGACCCGGGAAGCGTCTCTTATGTAACGGGTAAAGCCAAAGCGTGCGACGAAGTCGGCATCTTAAACGAGACAATACGGTTGGAAGCAACGGTTGCCGAAACCGAGTTGTTGAACAAAATAGATGAACTCAATGCCGATAATACTGTCGATGGTATCCTTATACAGTTGCCCTTACCCAAACACATTGATGAAAATAAGGTGATTTTTTCGATTAAACGCGAAAAAGATGTGGACGGTTTCCATCCCCTGAATGTCGCAGGTCTCTGGAACAATACCGATTGTGTAGTGCCATGTACGCCAAAAGGAGTAATAAAACTTCTGAAAAGCGAAAACATAGAGATGAAAGGCAAAAATGTAGTGGTCATAGGGCGTAGTAATATAGTAGGACTACCGGTAAGCAAACTTTTGTTGAATGAAAATGCAACTGTTACCATTACCCATAGCAAGACACAGAATCTTCCGCAGGTTTGTGCTCAGGCAGACATACTGGTAGTGGCTGTGGGTAGGGCTAAGTTTGTTACTCCCGATTTTATAAAAAAAGGAGCAGTGGTAATAGATGTAGGCGTAAATAGAGACGAGGCAACAGGCAAACTTTGCGGTGATGTGGATTTTGATGCTTGTGCCGAAAAAACCTCATATATTACCAAAGTGCCGGGCGGAGTAGGACCAATGACCATCTCTTGCCTTATAGAGAATACCATAGAGTGCTTTTTGAATAATATAAAGAAATAGCAATTATAAGATAATCCGCAAATGTGGTTGTCATAACAATAGTTTGAAGCCACAGATATTTGCGTGAGTTTATTTGGAAAAAGGGGTGGGGTAAAAATTATCCATAGTATGCTGTATGACTCTAAAACGCCGTATTTTTGATACATATATTGATATTGTTGCATATTTCACAGTGAAACTCAAAGCACACAAAGACTCTCTGTCTGATTTGGACAGACATCGTAATGTGCCTTTGTGTTTTGTAACCATAGCTTTCAACAATGTTTTCTTGATAGAGCAGCAAATACGGCTTATAAAAAAATATATTACAGACAGGCAGTATATACATATAATAGCAGACAACTCTAATGATTGCCAAAATAGGATAACCATTAGAAACTTGTGTATAAAAGAGGGGGTTGAATATATAAGTTTGCCTTACAACTGGTTTCAAAAAGTAAATCGCCGCCCGTCTTATGCTCATGGATTGAGTATGATATGGATATATCGTAATATTATCTTAAAGATAAAGCCCGAAATTTTCGGTTTTTTAGACCATGATATTTTTCCTATTGCAGATTATTCCGTTGAGAAGCGGTTGGGTAAGCAAGATTTTTTCGGCAGGCTTGTCGATAGAACTCCTCAACGGCAATTAAAAAAACTCTGGTACCTTTGGGCAGGATTCTGTTTTTTTCGTTTTGATAAGATAAAGAATATCAAAATGAACTTTTTCCCTTGCAAAATAGATGGTGTTTATCTCGATACTGCCGGTTCGGTATATCGTTCTTTATATGCCTCTTACAATCTTAGCGAGCTACAATTGGATGCACCGCTCAGAGCAACTTATTTTAGAGAGGGCAATGACTATCATTCGGATTTGTTGCATTTTATAGATAATGATTGGGTACATACCATCAATGGGTCGAATTGGACAAAAGGAAGGAGTAAGGATAATTTTCTAAAAGATTTTTTGAAACAATATTAAATATTACTTTGCATAGTATGTTATCGGTAATTATATGTACATACAATCGTCAAAAATATATATATAACTGTCTCAAAAGTATTGCGGATAATGAATATGGCGTAAATGAATATGAGATAGTACTTATAAATAATAATTCTACTGATGATACCGAGGCGGAGTGTGACAGATTTCGTAAGGATTTTCCGCAAATAGATTTCAACTATTTTGTAGAAAAGCAACAAGGACTCTCTTATGCCCGCAATCGTGGAATAGCAGAGGCAAAAGGCGATATTTTGATATATGTTGATGATGATGCCACCGTCAATAAAGAGTATTTGAGTACTATTGCCGTTTTTTTTGAACAAAATATGGATGCAATGGCAGCAGGCGGGGCTATCTATCCCGTTTATGAGACACACGAACCCGCCTGGATATCGAAATACACAAAAACATTGATTACTGCATATAAAGACGAAGGCAACAAAATAATACGGCTAAAAGGGAAGAAGTTTCCGAGCGGTGGCAATGCCGCATATCGCAAAGAGGTTTTTCGTTCCATAGGCGGATTTAATACCGAACTTGGCAGAAAGGGGACATCTCTTATCAGTGGCGAAGAAAAAGCTGTTTTTGACAAAATGAAAGCTTTGGATATGCCTGTGTTTTATTTGCCTAATATGATTCTGTACCATATTATTCCGGCACACAAACTTACCAAAGAGTATTTCGACAACCTTACCTTATCAATCGGCAAAAGTGAGCGTTTGAGAACTCTTGCCATATCAAAAACGGCTTATTTAAAGAGACTTTTGGAGGAGGTTATAAAGTGGGGAGCTTCATTTGTGTTTTGTATCGGATATTTTTTGTTGTTGTCGCCTAATAAAGGAATCAAACTACTTCGTTTCCGCCTGAATGTTACCAAAGGGCTTCTTTCTGCCGACAGGCAATAAAATTCATTTTGTACATATAAAAAATATTAAAAAAATATTATCTTTGCATAAGATATTCTCATAATAAAACAAACAGTGCATATCAATGAAAAAGATAGTATTAATACGACATGGCGAGAGCCGGTGGAACAAGGAAAATCGTTTTACGGGTTGGACAGATGTAGATTTGACCGAATTTGGAGTACAAGAAGCCGTTAAAGCAGGAGAATTGTTGAAGAGAGAGGGATTTCGTTTTGAAAAGGCTTTTACTTCGTATTTGAAGAGAGCCAACAAGACGTTGAATGTTATTCTCGACAAAATGGATTTGGATTATATTCCTGTGGAGAAATCTTGGCGTCTAAACGAGAAACATTACGGCAATCTGCAAGGTCTCAATAAAGCCGAAACAGCCGAAAAATATGGAGACGAACAGGTGCTTATATGGCGTCGCAGCTATGATGTACCGCCTGCACCGATAGCAAGAACAGACGAGCGTTCCGCATTCAATGACCCGCGTTATGCTTGTGTCCCTAAGGCATATCTTCCGGATACAGAGTCGCTTCAAAATTGTGTGGAACGGACTATGCCTTACTGGCACGATACCGTTTTCCCTTCGTTGATGTGTTATGATGAGGTGATAGTAGCTGCTCACGGCAACTCATTGCGTGGTATTATCAAACATCTTAAAAATATATCCGATAGCGACATTGTATCGTTGAATTTGCCTACGGCAGTGCCTTATGTGTTTGAGTTTGACGACGACTTGAATCTCGTCAAAGACTATTTTCTTGGCGACCCCGAAGAGATTAAAAAACTGATGGAAGCTGTTGCCAATCAAGGAAAGAAAAAATAATATTTTTTATATAACTTTGTATTATACGGTTTTAGACAATATCCAAATTTATGGATGAGATTAAAGAGCTTTACGAAGTATTTAAACTTTACCCCAAAATAACGATAGATAGCAGAAGGTGTCCACCCAAATCGATGTTTTTCGCTCTTAAAGGCGAGAATGTCGATGGCAACAACTATGCAGCAATGGCATTGAGCAACGGAGCCGAATATGCGGTTGTCGATAATGCGGAGGTAGTAAAAGGCGACCGTTATATTTTGGTTAATGATGTTTTGGATACCCTGCAACGGTTGGCGGTGTATCATCGGCAACAAATGAATGCCAAGATAATAGCAATTACGGGTACCAACGGCAAAACGACTACCAAAGAGCTTGTAGCGACTGTTTTGGCAAAAAAATACGATGTGCTTTATACCGATAAAAACCACAATAATCACATCGGAGTACCGCTTACATTGTTGCGTCTTACCGAAGACGATGAGTTTGGTGTAATAGAAATAGGAGCAAATCATAAAGGAGAAATAGCCGATTTGTGTCAAATGGTACAGCCCGATTTCGGATTGATTACCAACTTCGGAAGGGCACATTTAGAAGGGTTCGGTTCATTTGATGGTGTGATAGAAGCCAAAACGGAACTGTTCAAATATATAAAAGAACATAAAGGAAGGGTTTTTATAAATATAGGCAATACAAACATTGTAAATCATTCGAAGGGAATAGGCAATATATCTTATGCAATAAACAACGATAAAGCAGATGTAAGCGGGTATATCACCGAACAAAATCCGTGTATTACGCTATCTTGGGCATCGCAACGTTTTTTTATAACAGCTCAAAAAGTAGAAACACATCTTGTAGGGACTTACAATACCGAAAATCTGCTTGCTGCCATTGTAGTCGGGCTTTTTTTTGAGGTAGAGCCTCATCTTATAAATGAGGCATTGAAGGGATATATTCCCGAAAATCATCGTTCGCAATATTTGAAAACCGATAATAATGACCTTATAATAGATGCATACAATGCTAATCCGTCAAGTATGGAAGCAGCTTTAAAAAACTTCGCCATGCTCAAATATCCGCACAAAACGGTTATATTGGGAGATATGTTAGAAATGGGAGTATTTGCCGATGATGACCATAGAGAAACGGTCGAACAGGTAGGTAGGCTTGAATTCGACAATGTATTCTTGATAGGCAATATATTTTCACGTATAGAGTCCGACTATACGAAATTCAAAAAAGTAGAAGATTTTATCGAATACATAAAGAATAATCCTTTGAAAAACACTGCTATTCTGCTAAAAGGGTCGAATGGAATCGGTCTCGAAAAAGCAATAGATTATTTGAAATAAATTTGTTCGGGCAGTTGGCTACTGTGTGGCTTTTTATTTTTAATAATTAAAAAGAATTAAAGGGCATTGGTTTTTTTTGTAATTTTGCATATTTAATTAAGAGTAAAGGTGAACAACGGCAAAGTATATGAGTTTGTGGCAGAGTTGAAGAAAGTATCGGGGATAGATGGAGCATATATAGAGTTTCCGTACGATTTGAAAAAGGAGTGTGGCAAAGGGCGTATCAAAGTTTATGCCGAATTTGACGGCGAAAGTTATGAGGGAAGTATCGTAAATATGGGGTTGAAAAATAATGATGGTTCTATTTGTTATATCATAGGAGTCAGGCGGGATATTAGACGCAAGATAAACAAAACTTATGGAGAAAAGATAAATGTTAGAATAACGAAACGCACCTAAGACTACAAATTTAGTGTATTGTGTTTTTTTGAATATAGGCTTATAAAATTTGATAAATTAACGACAGAATAATGACAAGTGCCATAATAATATCCCTTTGTGTTTTACTTTTAATAGCATATATCTTTGATGTCAGTTCGCCGAAAACCAAAATTCCTTCTGTAATACTCTTGCTTTTGGTGGGTTGGGCTGTGAGGCAAGGAGCTAATTTTTTCGGGCTTCATATCCCTAATCTCTCACCCATACTTCCTGTTATTGGTACGGTAGGGCTTATTCTTATTGTTTTGGAGGGAGCCTTAGAGCTGGAATTGAACAGAACCAAGTTGCCGATTATCATAAAGAGTGCCTCTGTGGCTTTTATCCCTATGTTGGCTTTGAGTTTCGGGCTTGCTTTCGCATTTGAATATTTCGGAGGGGTAGATTTTAGAGCGGGGCTTCTGAATGCTATTCCTTTTGCTGTTATTAGTAGTGCAATAGCTATTCCAAGTGTTCATAATCTTATTTTAAAAGATAGAGAATTTGTTACTTATGAAAGCAGTTTGTCGGATATTTTCGGAGTCGTATTTTTTAATTTTATAATACGTAATGAAGTTATAAATGCACGGTCGTTTGTAGAATTTTCCGTTCAGATTATTCTTATTCTTGTGGTAACATTTATAGCGACATTGGGGCTTTCTTTTCTTTTGAGCAAAATAAAACATCATGTTAAGTTTTTGCCCATTATTTTGATTGTCATACTTATCTATACAATAGCGAAAGCTTATCATTTGCCTGCACTGATTTTTATATTTGTTTTTGGGTTGTTTGTAGGCAATTTGGATAAATTTGAGAGATTTAGGTTCGTCAAAAGGCTGCGTCCCGAAATTCTGGTGAAAGAGGTAGATAAGCTCAAAGACCTTACCAATGAGATAACTTTTTCTATAAGAGCTTTGTTTTTTTTACTTTTCGGTTATCTCATAGAGACGTCCGAATTGCTGAATACCAACACAATAGTGTGGGCAGTCGGTATTTTTGGCGGAATATTTTTATTAAGATTTCTATTCCTTAAAATATTCAGGCAGAATATCAATCCTCTGTTGTTTATTGCACCTCGCGGACTTATTACTATTTTACTTTTCATTACCATACCGGTAGGGCAACAAATAGATTTGGTCAATAATTCGTTGATTATTCAGATAATCATTCTCACTGCTTTGTTTATGATGGCAGGTCTTATGATAACCAACAGCAATAACAAGCAATCGCCTATTGACGGATAAGTAACGATTGCTTTGCGAGGGTCTTAAATATCGTCTTGTTTAATTAGGTCAAATCCTTTTAGCACGAAGTATTCTGCCAGATACTCCTGTTCGGTCTGTCCGGGAGTTGGGATTAATATGGCATGATTGATACCCAACGCATACAAGTCCATAAGGGTCGAATAACCGCTTCGGCAATAAATACTTTCGGCGTTTTGTAGTGCAAAAGCTAAGTCTTTGTCGTCTAAATGGGATACTATGGTAATATTCTTTATCTGTTTTGTTGCTGTATTGTGAGATGGCTTGCCTTCTACAATAAGGCTTTTTTCGTTTTTTTTTAAAAAACGATTTAAAAGTTTTTCTTGCAAAATGGTTCGATGAGGCTCTATTCCCGATATTACAGCTACATTTTTATAAATATCCATTAATCGATATGCTTTAAAAGAAAGGATTGCTTTTTATTTCGTTGCCAATAGTGGTGGTCGGTCCGTGACCGGGGTAAACAGTAGTATCGGGTGGTAAAATAAAGAGCTTTTGTCGTATTCCTTCGGTTAATTGGGCGAAATTACCTCCGGGCAAATCGGTACGTCCGATGGAGCCGGCAAAAAGCACATCGCCCGCAATTAGTACCTTGTTTTTGGAAGAATAAAAACAAATACTGCCCGCAGAATGTCCGGGTACGAATATGGCTTGTAGAGTGGTATTGCCGAAACTTATTTCGTCTCCTTCGGCAATATATCCACCGAGTTTTTGAGCCTCAACCTTCTGTGGAATTCCGAACATCATTGCCTGTGAAGTGATGTTGTCTATGAGTTTTTCGTCGTTTTTATGTGCGATAGGGAGTATTCCAAAGGTAGTGGCAGCAAAAGCATTGCCAAACTGATGGTCGAGATGTAGATGAGTATTGAGTAAATATTTTATTGTCAAATCATTGTTGGCCACAAATTGTTTCAATTCATTTTGTTCGTTTTCATAAAGGCAACCGCAGTCTATTATTACTGCTTCTTTTGTCTCATCATATAGGACAAACGTATTTTGCATAAATGGATTAAAAACAAAGGTCTTGATATTTAACATAATCTATCGTAAATTTTATATTTTTGCAAAGATACGAATTATTTTTTCAAAAAGATGTAATTTTGCAAAAATGCCGAATAACGAACAATATTATAAGATACTCAAAGATTATTGGGGTTTCGACCAATTCAGACCCTTACAGCTTGATATTATCTCCTCTGTCGGACAGGGCTTTTCGTCGTTGGCTTTGATGCCTACCGGAGGAGGCAAATCTCTCACTTTTCAAGTTCCGGCTATGGCATTAGATGGAATGTGCTTGGTAATATCGCCTTTGGTGGCTTTGATGAAAGACCAGGTAGAAAATCTAAAAAACAGAGGGATAAAAGCCGCTGCTATCTATTCGGGTATGTCGCACGAGCAGATATTGAATACTCTCGAAAATTGTGAATACGGCGATTTCAAATTTTTGTACGTCTCTCCGGAAAGATTAAAGACAGAATTGTTTCTGAATCGGATAAAGTTCTTGAAAATAAGTATGATAGCGGTTGATGAGGCTCATTGTATTTCGCAATGGGGTTACGACTTCCGCCCTTCGTATTTACAGATAGCGGACTTGTTGAGAATCTTGCCCGATAATACGCCTATATTGGCTCTTACGGCTACGGCAACGCCGATTGTGGCAGATGATATTCAGGAAAAACTTCGGTTCGGAGAAAAACGGATTTTTTGCAAAAGTTTTGAGAGACAAAATCTAAACTATGTCGTAAGACATACGGATAGTAAGTTGGAGCAGATGTTGAGAATCCTCAATAGTGTAAAGGGTTCGTCTATTGTGTATGTTCGTTCCAGACAACAGACAAAAGAAATATCCGATTTTCTTAATAATCACCATATTACTGCCGATTTTTTTCATGCCGGATTGTCGGACACCGACAAAACCCGCAAACAAGATGCTTGGAAACGCGGAGAGATACGCGTTGTCGTTGCTACAAATGCTTTTGGAATGGGGATAGACAAACCCGACGTACGTACGGTGATACATATAGAATTGCCCGATTCGCTGGAAGCATACTTTCAGGAAGCAGGCAGAGCGGGCAGAGACGAACAAACAGCTTATGCCGTATTATTATACAGCAAAGCAGATGGGGCAAAACTCAAAAAACGTATTTCCGACAATTTTCCGAATAAAGAATTTATTGAGAAGGTGTATCAAAGTCTGGCAAACTATTTTAATCTGGCGGTTGGAAGTGGTTTTGAGGCATGTTATTCTTTTTCGTTGGCTGATTTTTGTACAATTTGTCGTTTGCCTATGAACCAAACGTATTCGGCTCTTAAAATACTTGAACTTGCCGGATATATCGAACTGACAGACGAACTTGACAATCCTTCGGTATTGCAGTTTGTCGCTTCTCGCGAAGAGTTGTATCATTTTAGAAGTCAAAATCCTGATTTGGAACTTTTGATAGAAGTGCTTTTGCGTTCTTACACAGGACTTTTTGCTCAAAATGTACATATAAACGAAGATGTTATTGCTCAGAGGCTCGGTACGAGTAGAAACAACGTATATGAAAATCTGCTCAAATTACACAAAATAGGGATAGTACGTTATATCCCGTTCAAAAAAACACCTTTTCTTATTTATTCTCAAAATCGTGTGGATAATAAAGATTTGGTTATCCCGAAAAATGTTTATGAGGAACGTATGCAGAGATATATCAAGCGGATAGAAGCAATTTTGGAATATGCCGAAGATACGGAGATATGTCTCAATATGAAGTTGCTCGATTATTTCGGTCAGACAACCGACAAACCCTGTGGTATATGCTCCGTCTGCCGTCAAAAACGGGCAAAAACATTGACCAACGACCAAATAGACAATATGGAGACCGAGATAATAAATTTATTGTCCGACAGTCCCAGAAATATTGATTACCTTGCTAAGAATTTGAAACTCAATCCAGAGAATATTGTTTTTGTGGTGCGTAAATTGATTGACGAAGAGCGTATTGTGCAAAATTCAGCAATGTTGTTGGAGTTAAAATAATAATTAGTCTTTGCCCACTATTCTGTTAAACCAATCCATTACTACCTTTTGTTGTAGTTCTATATCAAACGAAGAGTTGTCTAATAATTTGGCATCTTTGGCTCTTAACAGAGGACTTTCTTGACGATGCGTGTCGCGATAATCACGTTCTAAAATA
>JBGXXV010000015.1:0-22125 GCA_041814825.1 Bacteroidota bacterium
CTTGAGTTATGTAGAACGTTCTTTTTTTTCCTTGATAACTTTTACTATGGATTGCCCACACGAATAATACCAGAGTTACCATCAATGCCATTAAAAGAATACTTAATTTGGATTCAAAAGAATCTACATTTACAGATATTGCATGTGTGAGTAAAGTAATAATTGTATGAAATGCTGCAGCTGATAAACCAACTGAAAAGGAAAACCAAGTTGAATTATTATTCGATGTTGTAGCTTTTCCAATACCATCTATAGCAATAGTCGTTACAATGGTATTCGAAAGCATTCCCCCAAAAGGAAGAAGTGCAATACTTAATTCTGAAATATTACTTATTGTGTCAGTTAAAAATTGTGTGTCCATATTCTTCAATTTTCATTGTATGCGTGATTTTATTTGTATTGTGCCCAACTTATTTTTTACGACACAAAGATACAACAATTGTATATGTAGATTACAACAGACAATTCTGATGATTTTTTTTGCGTTTGCTTTTTGCCACAGGCAAGATTTCGGACATATCGCCGTGATAGCAACAGGTCTGTTTTGTCAACATCTGTAAAATCGCAATCCGAATGGGGTGTCCCAATGCTTTGGCAAAACGTGCCAACTGCTCTTGCTCTTTTGTTAAACCGTCTTTTGTCATTGTATGCTTCTAAAAGCTTTGCAAAGGTACAAATAATTTTTAATTCGTAAAAGCACGAACAATATTTTGAGCAAAATACAATTTTTTTGGACTTGGTTAGATTGCACCTAACAACTCCGTTTAGAAAAAATATTTCTCCAAAATTATAAAAAAAACTCCAATTTGTAACCACGGTTACAGTTAGTCTGTGTGTGAGATAGTAATTTTGCCTTTGTAATCAACAAATATAACTAACACTAAAAAATTAATGTATATGGAAAAGATGTTTTGTTTTCAATGTCAGGAGACAGCCAAAAACGAAGGCTGTACCATAAAGGGAGTATGCGGTAAAACTGCCGATGTAGCCAATCTGCAAGACCTTCTTATGTATATTTGTAAAGGTATATCGCACTATACGGTTGCTTTGCGTAAGTTTGGAATAGAGATGAACGAGGTTAATAAGTTCATTACCGACTCGCTGTTTATGACCATTACCAATGCCAATTTCGACAGAAGTCGCTTTATCACTCGTTTGCGTATCGCTTACGAAATGCGTAATGCTGCCAAAGAGCAGTTGGCAAAAGCCGGTGGCAATGTAGATGCTATCGCTTTCGACGGTGCTTTGTGGCAAGGTTATACAGAAGCCGAAATGGACGAAAAAGCCTTGTCGGTAGGTGTTTTGTCCACCGAAAATATAGACGTTCGCTCACTTCGTGAACTTACCATTTATGGGTTGAAAGGTATGGCGGCATATCTCGAACACGCTTTCAACTTAGGGTATGAAGTATCGGAGATATATGCTTTTATGCAAAAAGCACTTGTTGCCACTACCGACGATTCGCTATCGGCAGACGACCTTACTGCTCTTGTGCTCGAAACAGGACAATATGGCGTACAGGCAATGGCTCTGTTGGACAAAGCAAATACCACCAGTTACGGCAATCCCGAAATTACACAGGTAAATATAGGAGTTCGTACCAATCCGGGTATTCTTATCAGCGGACACGACCTAAAAGATATGGAGGAGCTGCTCAAACAGACCGAAGGCACTGGTGTTGATGTATATACGCACAGCGAGATGCTTCCTGCCAACTATTACCCTGCTTTCAAGAAATACAGCCATTTTGTAGGTAATTATGGCAGCTCGTGGTGGCATCAGGTGGAGGATTTCGAAAACTTCAACGGCGTAATCTTATTTACCACAAACTGCATTGTGCCGCCGCGAAAAAACTCGACATATACAGACAGAGTTTATACCACAGGGGCATCGGGATTTGCGGGGTTCAAACATATAGAAGACCGCAAAGACGGCAAGCCGAAAGACTTCTCGGCACTCATCGAACACGCAAAAAAATGTGCTCCGCCCAAAGAAATCGAACAGGGAACAATAGTCGGAGGTTTCGCTCACAATCAGGTGATAGCCTTAGCCGACAAGGTAGTAGAGGCTGTAAAGTCGGGTGCTATTCGTAAGTTCTTCGTTATGGGCGGATGCGACGGACGTATGAACGGACGAAACTATTACACCGAGTTTGCTCAAAGGCTACCGAACGACACGGTAATATTGACCGCAGGCTGTGCCAAATATCGTTACAACAAACTCCAACTCGGCACTATTAACGGTATTCCGAGAGTGTTGGACGCAGGTCAATGCAACGACAGCTATTCGCTTGCCAAGATAGCCCTTGCTCTCAAAGATGCCTTCGGACTGGACGACCTCAACGACCTGCCGATAGTTTACAACATAGCGTGGTACGAGCAAAAAGCCGTAATAGTATTATTGGCACTGCTATACCTTGGTGTTAAAAATATTCATCTCGGACCGACATTACCGGCATTCCTTTCGCCAAACGTAGCCAACGTATTGGTGAATAACTTCGGAATATCGGGTATAGGCAGTGTTGATGAAGATTTGAAAGCAATGCTTGCGTAAAAATCAATCAGGGGACTTGTCAGTCCTCTCGTGGGGCTGACAATCTTTTTTATTGCAAAAAAAATAATAAGTAAAAAGGCAACAATCTGTTGTAATTTTTGTTAAATTCGCATTTTTATAAGAAAAAATAATTATCAACCTAAATTATTATCACAGTTATGACAACATATCCGAAAGCAACCGTAGTACCGCTCGAACAGTCGATAGAATATACCGATGGCGGTATTATCAGCAAACAAGTAACAAAAAACAGTGTGGGCAATATTACCATATTCTCGTTCGACAAAGGGCAGGGGCTTACCGAGCATACGGCTAACTTTGACGCCTTTGTACAAATACTCGATGGCGAAGCCGAAATCCGTATCGACGGCACGCCCCATCTTCTGAAAAAAGGGGATTGTATAATTATGCCGGCTAACCGTCCGCATGCACTTAGGGCTGTGGAGCGTTTCAAAATGCTGCTGACTATGATTAGAGGCGAATAGCGAAAAAGTAGAATCAAATCAATTTTATTAATATAAAAACACACAAATATTTATGAGCGAATATATCAATAATTCATCGCAACGTAAGGAGTTGCTTCGTCATCTTCTTATACGCTTGCACGAAGGCGAAAATCCCGAAGTACTGCGTCAGAGACTTATAGAGGTACTTAAAAATATTCCGTACAACGAAGTAGTAGAGGTCGAACAGGAGCTTATCGACAGCAATGCTCTCACGGAGAGCGAGATACTCGAATTTTGCGACCTACACACCGCCATTCTCGACGGTAGTATAGATGTAGAGAAAGCAAAAGGGGTTCCCGCAGGACACCCTGTCGATACATTCAAGCAAGAGAATATCGTTATACAGCAAGAGATAGACAAATTCAACAAAACAAAAGAGGAATTGGAGCGTATCACCGACTCACAGGTAAGCGGATATGTGATGCAGCTTCGAGGCATATTCAACAACTTTGCCGATATAGACAAACACTACAAACGCAAAGAGTACCTATTGTTCCCGTTTTTGGAGAAACACCTTATAACAGGACCTCCTAAGGTAATGTGGGGTAAACACGACGAGACGCGTGCGGCGTTGAAAAACGCTCATTCGGCTTTGGCTTCGCCTATCGACTCTGCCGACGAACTTAGGTCGATAACCAAACTCATACTCGACCCTGCGGTAGAGATGATAAGCGGAATGATAATGAAAGAGGAGCAAATACTGTTGCCAATGGCTATGGATACGCTTACCGAAGAGGAGTGGTACAAGGTCTATGAGGAGACACCCGATTTCGGCTATACGCTATTCGACCCCACCGACGAGTGGAAGCCCCAGAACGTCAATGTCGAAAAGCACGAATACATTACTGCCGATGCCATACGTCTGTCGTCGGGAGCGTTTAATATAGACGAACTCGAAGCACTTTTTCTACATCTGCCCATAGATATTACTTTTGTAGATAAAAACGACAAGGTCCGTTTCTTCTCGCACAGCCCCAAACGTGTATTCGAACGCAATCGCTCTATTATCGGACGCGATGTGCGTATGTGTCATCCTCCGGGAAGCGTTCATATAGTAGAGCAGATACTCGAAGACTTCAAAAGCGGCAAAGAGAATAAAGCGGCTTTTTGGTTATCTAATTTTGCGGGAAGATTTATTTATATCGAATATTCTGCCGTCAGAGACAAAAATGGCGAGTATCTCGGAGTAGTAGAAGTAACCCAAGATATTACACAACTTAGGAGACTCGAAGGCGACCAAAGATTACTTTCGTATGAAAAGAGATAAGACAGACATAACCCCCGATACCAAAGTGGCCGATTTGCTCAACGATTATCCCGAAACGGAAGGTGTATTGTTGGAGTTGTCAGCTGCTTTTGCAGCCCTCAAAAACCCCGTATTGCGACGCACCGTAGCCAAAGTAACATCGCTACAACAAGCCGCTAAGGTAGGGGGCGTAAATATTGTGGAGATGGTCGATGCACTAAGGCAAAAAGCAGGGCTTGGGGCGTTGGGCGACATCACATACGGCTCATCCGACAACGATACGGTAACTACCGTTAATCAAGCTCCGAAAGCCGACCGCATACTCGACGTATGCGATACGATAGCCGAGGGCAATCATCCGAAGAATACGGTATTGCAGGCAGCCGAAGAGTTGGCCGTGGGGCAAACATTGGAGTTGGTAACGCCTTTTGTGCCGTCGCCTATCATAGATATACTGAAAAGCAAAGGCTTTGTAATATCTATAATGCCACCTTCGGAGGGTAAAGTGAGGACATTTATATTGAAACAATAATATTGACCAAAAAGTGCCTTCTGTTTTTTTTGAAGGCACTTTTTTTGTAAATCTTCCTATTTTTGTCTGGCAAAAAGTAGAGTGGGTGTGCCTGTAAACTCCCATTCTGTCCTCAACTTATTCTCCAAAAACCTAAAATACGGCTCTCTTATATACTGAGGCAGGTTGGTAAAGAAAATAAATGTAGGTATTTGGGTATCGGGCAATTGTGTTACATATTTTATTTTCACGTATTTGCCTTTTATGGCAGGTGGCGGATAGTTTTCTATCAAGGGTAAGAAAAACTCGTTGAGTTTGTTGGTCGATATCCTTCGATTTTTGTTTTCATATACCATCATTGCAGTCTCTATTACCTTGAAAATACGTTGTTTGTTTACTACTGAGGTAAATATAATAGGGAAGTCGGTAAAGGGAGCCAATCGCTCTTTGATAGCGTTTTCAAACACTTTTACATCTTTATTTGTCTTGTTCTCTATCAAATCCCATTTATTGACACATACCACAAGCCCTTTTTTGTTTTTTTGTATGAGCGAAAAAATATTTAAGTCCTGGCTCTCGATACCTCGTTCGGCATCGATCATAAGGATACACACATCGCTGTTTTCGATAGCTCTTATTGCTCTGATAACCGAATAGTACTCTACATCTTCGTGTACTTTTGCTTTTTTGCGGATACCTGCCGTATCTACGAGGTAAAAGTCGTGTCCGAATTTGTTGTAACGCGTATAGATAGAGTCGCGTGTAGTGCCTGCTATATCGGTAACGATATTGCGGTTGTCGTCGAGCAAGGTATTGACCAACGAAGATTTTCCGGCATTGGGACGCCCTACTATGGCAAATTTTGGCAGAATGTCGAGGCTTTCGTCCTCTTTGCCCTCTTTGGGGAAACGATTTAGTAATTCGTCGAGCAAGTCGCCACTGCCCAAACCATTGATGGAAGAGAGTATAAATGGGTCGCCAAGTCCTAACGCATAGAACTCGGATGCTTGATATTGGAGTTCGAAATTATCCACCTTGTTGGCTACTACCATCACGTTTTTTTTGCTTTTGCGCAATATCTGAGCCACATACATATCGAGGTCTGTTATACCGCTTATTACATCTACTACAAACAGTATTACATCTGCTTCCTCTATTGCTATGGTTACCTGGCGGTTTATCTCCTCTTCAAAAATATCTTCGGAGCCTACTACCCAGCCACCTGTATCTATTATCGAAAACTCCGTACCGTTCCATTCTACTTTGCCGTACTGCCTGTCGCGAGTGGTGCCTGCTTCGTTGTTTACTATTGCACGGCGAGTTTTTGTAAGTCTGTTGAAAAGTGTCGATTTCCCTACATTGGGACGTCCTACTATTGCCACTATATTATTCATTTTGAGAGTAGTCAAAAAATTAGTAACTTTGAAAAATATTTTGCAAAGATAATGTAAATATTTTCAACCGCATAATGTAAACATAGGTTAAATTTTCTCAAAAATATAACATTTGGAGTTGGTTATACAAAATTTTTTTATAGATTTGCACTTTTATTTGAAAAAACTATTTTATCGTTGTGCAAAAAACATTGGTTCTAATAAAACCCGGAGCAATCCAAAGAGAGCTCATAGGCGAAGTAATAAAGCGTTTTGAGAATAAGGGTTTTCGTATTTGCGGACTAAAAATGATACAACTTACAGAAGATATTCTGAGAGTTCATTATGCACATTTGGCAGAACGCCCGTTTTTTACAAGGATTCTTCGGTCTATGATGGCAACACCCGTAATAGCTCTTTGTTTGGAAGGAGTAGAGGCTATCAAAGTGGTAAGAGATATGATAGGTGTGACCAATGGTAGAGATGCCCGTGCAGGCACTATTCGCGGAGATTTTTCGTTGAGCAACCAAGAAAATATAGTCCACGCCTCAGACTCTGTAGAAAATGCGGAAATAGAGATAAAAAGATTTTTTTCAGATAATGAAATTTTTTCGTATGCGAAAGTAAATCAGAATTATATAAATTATTCCGACGAATTGATATAAGAACTCATTGCGGTGATTTATGTAATTATTTATTAATAAAAAAAATGATTATGAGAGGACAGAAAATTGTTTTAATTGCAATCACAATGGTATTTTCTTTGTTTGTTACGGCACAAAATCCGACATCAAAGACAACGAATAAGAAAGATACCACAGCCACGGCAAATATTTATGCTGTTGCCAAATCTGACAACAATAAGGATAATATTATTGCTTCATTGTCGGAAAAAAACGACAAGCAGATAGCCAAAACCACACAAATCCCGCCTAATACTACTTACAAAGATTTTTTAGAAGAGTCGTTGGACGAGTTTGGAGAGGATATCGATGCCGACTTCGAGGTGCCGTCGGACGAACTTTACGGATTTTCTTGGACATCCGAATTTTTGAACCCTTATAAGATAAAAATAGAAGACCTGCCCGATAGTACTTGGATAGACTGCACAGGCTTTGTTTTCCCCGTTGCGAATTCGACGGAAAAGAAAGTTACCTCTGACTTTGGTGCCAGACGCAGACGTTATCACTACGGCACAGACATAGGACTAAAAGTAGGAGATACTATTGTCGCTGCTTTCGATGGTACAATTCGTATCGTTGATTACGAAGCACGCGGATATGGGCATTATATCGTCATAAGACATAAAAACGGACTTGAGTCGTTGTATGCTCATTTGTCGAAACCTTTGGTTTCGGTCAATCAGGAGGTTGCCGCAGGCGAGCTGATAGGTTTGGGTGGCAATACGGGGCGTTCGACAGGTCCTCATCTGCACTTTGAGTTTCGATTTTTGGGTAATGCGTTTAATACCAACAAAATAGTTGATTATGCTTCCGAAAAATGCTTTGCCGATAACTATTGCCTGACAAAAGCCGAAACATTCAAACATAAATCAGACGTTGAGAAATTCAAACAAATGCGGTATCATAAGGTACGTCAAGGCGAGACTTTATCGCATATAGCCAAAAGATATGGAACTACGGTAAACAAGCTCTGCAAGCTAAATCACATAAGTCGTACTACAATTATTCGTTCCGGACGTTCGATTAGATATAGATGATTAAGTAACAAAAAAGAGTTGTATCGTGGCAAACAATACAACTCTTTTTTGTTATTACGACCCTAATACAGGTAGTTATATAAGCCAAGACCCGATAGGGCTCTGACACAGGGAATAATCCAACAATTTACGGATACATTTTTGACAGCAATAATTATTATAGTAAAAACCTATCTAATGGAATAATTTTCCCACTTATTTAAGAGACTCTGAAAATCTTCGGGAAGTTGGCTGTCGAAAAACATCTCTTCGCCACTAATCGGGTGTATAAAACCTAATGTTTTGGCGTGTAGTGCTTGTCGTGGACATACTTCGAAACAGTTGTTTACAAACTGTTTGTATTTTGAGGTGCGTTCGCCGAATAGTATTTCGTTGCCACCATAACGTTCGTCGTTGAATAACGTATGACCGATATGTTTGAGGTGGACGCGTATCTGATGGGTACGACCTGTCTCGAGATTACACTCTACCAAGGTAGTGTATTTGAACCGTTTTAGTACTCGATAGTGGGTAACGGCGTGCTTTGCCATCGGGTTTTCGTCTTCGGCGAATACACAAAACTGCATACGGTCTTTAGGATTGCGGGCTAAGGCTCCGTCGATAGTGCCTGTGTCGTTTTTTACCGTACCCCATACCAGAGCGTTGTAGGTACGTTGTGTGGTTTTGTCCTGAAATTGTTTGCCGAGAAACGATTTGGCATACTCATTTTTGGCTATCAATATAAGCCCCGAAGTATCTTTGTCGATACGATGGACAAGTCCCAATCGGGGATTGTTGGCATCGAACATAGGGTCGTCTTTTAGATGCCACGCGATAGCGTTGAGCAGAGTACCGCTAAAATTACCCACACCTGGATGCACCACAAGATTGGGCGTTTTGTTGATTACCAAAATATCGGTATCTTCGTACACTACATTGAGAGGAATATCTTCGGGGTATATTGTATAGTCGTTAGGAGGAGTTTCGAGCGATATCACTATTTCGTCCAGTGGTTTTATTCGGTAATTGGGTTTTACGGGTATTCCGTTTACCGATACAAATCCTGCATTGGCAGCGTTACGGAAGCGTGTACGCGATACTCCGCCAAGCATATTGGTAAGGAATTTATCAATCCGCATCAATCCCTGCCCTTTATCCACCACGATACGATGTCGTTCGTAAAGATTTGATATATCGGTGTCTGTATCCGCCTCTTCGTCGGAGTAATAGAGATTGTCGTCGGTCATTTTCCGTTTAGAAAGTTTATCTGCAAAAAATATATGAAAAATCTATGATGTCAATGCTTTATTTCAATAACTCTCATCTTCGTTGGGGAAATCCGCACTCTTAACATCGTTTATGAAATTGTGTACCGCTTCGGTCATAACCGAATTTAGGTCTGCATAGCGACGTAAAAAACGAGGTGAGAAATCTTGTGTCATACCGAGCATATCGTGCAAGACAAGTACTTGCCCGTCGGTTTTGCCTGCTCCGATACCGATAACAGGTATCTTTAACTCCGACGCTACCTGAGCTCCCAAAGCAGCCGGAATCTTTTCCAACACCAAGGCAAAACACCCCGCTTTCTCCAAAGCGTGAGCGTCGGCAATCAGTTTTTCGGCTTCGTCTTTTTCGGTTGCACGTACCGCATAAGTTCCGTATTTGTTTATGGATTGAGGCATAAGTCCGAGATGACCCATTATAGGAATGCCTGCCGTCAATATACGCTGTACGCTCTCGATGATTTCGACACCGCCCTCTATTTTTATGCAGTCGGCGTGAGTCTCTTTCATTATACGTATAGCCGATGCCACAGCCTCTTTTGAATTGCCTTGATATGAGCCGAAAGGCATATCTACTACTACCAATGCACGTTTTACGGCTTTCATTACGGATTTGCCGTGATATATCATCTGGTCGAGAGTCATAGGAAGGGTTGTGATATTGCCTGCCATTACATTTGATGCAGAGTCTCCCACAAGAATAACATCTACGCCTGCTCGGTCGATTATACCGGCCATTGTGTAATCGTATGCGGTAAGCATCGATATTTTTTCGCCTCTTTGTTTCATCTCACTAAGGCGGAATGTGGTAACTTTTCTGTTGTCTTCGGGTATATGAATAGACATAATTAATTTTTCAAATAGTTAGAAATAAAATTGCAAAGGTACTAAAAAACACAGATTAAACTAAAATTTTCGTTTCGTCTATGCTATATTGCTAACTGTCTGTCTAATAATGGTAATAATAGTCGGTCAAAAAATCAATTGTCTGTGTGTATATGGGTTTTGTAAACTCTACAAAAAGAGTTTGTGGCGGTGGAGGCAGCTCTCTGCCTCTGTTGCATAAATCTATTTGTCGCTGATTTAGGGCTCTTTGGTCGCCTTCGTAAGTAGCCCACGTAGAAGTCCATATATATTTACCCCTAAAATCATCTTTACGGATTACTTTTTTGGTTCTGTTATCTATAATTTTTACTCTCAAAATACCTGCCGATACAATCTCTACATCTGTTTCGATAAACCTTGCTCTTGCAGTACCGTAAACGGGATGACGTTGCCCTCCGATATTTACATAATCGGTAATTACGCTATCTCTTTTACAATCCGTTACCTTACGACTCTCCAAAGTATTGCCGACTGTAAAATCAACAAAATCCAGTACAATAATTTGATGAACATTGTTGTTGTTGTGCAAACGGCTCGACTGTCCGAAAAAATCTACTCTGTTTCTGTGGTTGGCATCGTTGAGACCCTCCAAAAGGTTGTCGAAAAAAAAATCGGACGATAATTGATAATGTGCCGATATAATAGGCTTCTGTACCACAACTTTTAAGATTGATTCGGCTTGAGCCTTCTTTATCATACTGTTTATATCTTTGTATCCTTCGATAAAGTTATTTGCGTTGTTGAAATAAAACAGAGCAAGTCGAGCTTGTTTTACATCATTCTGTCCGAGGGCATCGATACCCAGAGAGTAAAACTCTTCGGCACCTGCCTCTTTGGTTGCTTGTAGTTCGGCATCGAAGTCGATAGGTTCGGGAATAAGCTCATACGCTTTGGGACAACGCATTATTTCGTTTGCCATGGTGTTGAGCATATTGTAATATTTCACTATCGAATAGTATTTATTCGGGTCTTTTTGATGTTGCAAACTGTTGATTGATTGTTGGAGGTAGTCGATAGCCAAAGGATAAGTTTTGGTCAAAATATCCTGTACTTTTGTATCGTCGGGTTTCGACCTCAGTCTTTTGACCGCAGCTATTGTAGCTTTGTAATATTCGCCTTTGTTATATAGGCGGGCAGGTGTTGCACACGAGCCTAATAATAGTGCCAGAATGAGGACTGATAGTGGTTTTTTTAATTTCATATATGTTCGGAAATATTTTATCAAGGCAAAATTACAAAAAATAACAATCTAAATATTGTCTGTTTCTTGATTATTTTATTAATTTCGCATAATAGTTTTATTCTCATTTGATAATCAAACAAACACAATCTCTTGAATACTTTTTATGATTGGCATAAAAAAGCATAAGTATCATATCGGTATAGCTTTGAGTGGAGGAGGTGCATTGGGATATGCTCATATCGGGGTGTTGCAGGCTCTCGAAGAGTATGGTATTTACCCCGATGTCATTTCGGGCAACTCTATGGGTAGTCTGATAGGTCTATTCTACGCTGCCGGCTATTCGCCGAAACAAATATACGATATTGTAAAAAGAGAAAAACTCGATACCCTGTCCAATATTATTGCTCCTTCGTTTAGGGAGTCGAAATTCGGATTATCCACTCAAAAAAGAGTATTAAATATCATAAAAAAATATATCAAACACAATTCGTTCGAAAGCCTTCGGATACCTTTTTGCGTAGCTGTGTCGAACCTTTCGACCGGCAATATTGAGTATTGGCATAAAGGAACGGAATTATACTCGGCGGTACTTGCATCTACTGCTATCCCCGGAGTGTTCAATGCCGTTACTATCGACGATATGATATATGTAGATGGCGGCCTGCTCAACAATCTTCCCGTACAGCCTATTCGTAACCAATGTAACTATGTCATAGGGATTAATGTAAAGGCAGAAACCGTTTTCGATAAACCAAAAAATATCAAAGATATTTTGTTTAGGGCTTTGCAGTTGGTTGTCGTCCGCAATTCACAAGAGGGAGAAGCTCTGTGCGATGTGTTGATTTGCCCCGACAACAGACATTTGAACGATTTTAGCTTCCGTTCGTTTGAGAAAATTTATCAAAGCGGTTATAATTCAACCAAAAAATATTTTGAAGATAATCACGAAATGATAAAAAACTTGCTTAAAAGACGATAAATAAACTGCTTATAAGAATTTTAAATGAGCCACTCCACCAAACTTATTACCATTTTAGGACCCACAGCTTGTGGCAAAACCGCCTTGGCAACCCTGCTCGCATCGCGTATCGGAGGTCAGATTATCAGTGCCGACTCCCGACAGCTATATCGAGGTATGGATATAGGTACAGGCAAAGACCTCTCCGAATACATCGTCGATGGCAAGCCGATAGTTCATCACCTGATAGATATTGTCGATGTCGGATACAAATATAATTTATATGAGTATTGTCGCGACTTCGATAAAGCTTTTTCATCTATTGTCGCAATGGGCTACACGCCGATATTATGTGGCGGTACGGGTCTATATATAGAGGCTGTGCTCAATGGTTACAAAATGGTCGAGGTACCTGTCAATATGCCATTACGCGATAGCTTACACAACAAGTCTCTCGACGAACTGCGACAAATATTGTCGCAATACAAATCTCTACACAACACCACCGACACAGCGACTGTCAAACGTGCCATACGAGCCATTGAGATAGCCGACTACTATGCCCGACATGGCATATCGCACATAGAGCCTCAAAACCGTATCAACTCTCCGATATTCGGTATCGACATCGACCGCGATACTCGTCGTCGTCGTATCACTGCCCGTCTCAAAGCTCGTCTCGACGAAGGTATGATTGATGAGGTAAAGCACCTTTTGCAGAGCGGTATTGCCCCCGACGACCTAATATACTACGGTTTGGAGTACAAATATATTACTAATTATGTTTTGGGCAAAATAACGTTTGACGAGATGTTTGAGACGCTTCTGGTAGCTATACATCAGTTTGCCAAACGACAGATGACGTGGTTTCGCGGTATGGAAAGACGCGGTTTTACTATCAATTGGCTACCTTTCGATATGGATAATAACGAGAAGGTCGAACATATCTTACAAATCGTTGAGTCCACAAATCCCTACATTTGAGGGTTTGAGTCCTGTCGGTTTTTATTTGTGCCGTGCTTTTCTGTAAAAGTACGCCTCCTTTTTCAAGGAGATGTTGCATCTTTTTTTACTCGTATTACATGATAGCAATGTTTTTTGGCATTGCTAATTAAATATATTTTTTTATCTTTGTGTTAAAAAAATTATGAATGTTCGTTTGAAAAAAGAGTCAAGTCAGGAATAATAAAAGAAAGACAGTGATACAAATGTAAGAATTGCGGTTACAATTATACCGTAAAATTAATATGCTTATTTTTGTTTTCATATCTTGATATCAATATTATTTGTTTTTGACTATTGTTATACGGTTGAGACTATTATATATACCTCCTCTTTTCTTATGGCTCTCTAAAACTTGTTTGCCATTATAATATACTTCGTCTACTATATGAATCCCTCTATGATGATAAATAGTGGAATATACCGTGTCTATATCCTGCGAATCCCAATGTATATACACAGTAACATTAGAGGCTTTGGATATCATCAATTCTTGATGTTTAGTTGTAGGATTAGTTATATGCAGATGCATTTCAGAATCTGCTATATTAAACCCTTTGAATGCATTCATTGGAATATTGTAGTCGTCTTCTGCTGCTATTATATCTCCATTAGCCAAAAGTCGATATATTTTGATTGAATCAATATTAAAAGCATTTGGATTTTTGTTGTCCAATAGATTATTACCATTACTGTCAATTAGCTTAATATATATACCAGCATTTATATAAGTACCGGTATATTCACAAGAGAGCAAACCGATTGCCAAAACAATTCCTAAAATTACTATACTTATTTTTGTTTTCATATCTTTTTAGTTTTTGTTATTAAAAAAATAAATGTTAGTTCTATCGGCAAAGTTATAAAAAAGAAACAATTAAAACCAAATTTTAATATTTTTTTAACTCGATATTTGTTTTGGATATGCTATTCTGGAATGATATATATTTATTAATTTCTCTTTAAGCACGGCTTTTGCTATCTCTATATTCCCGATAGTTTGTTCGTTGTATTCTGTGAGGCTACGAGATGCTGCTTCGACCGAGTCTGCCATCATTACTATGGCTTCTTCTTTGGTATCAGGCAGACGCCCATTATACGAAAATAGGCTTTTGTCTATCTCTACATCGAGGTTGGCTTTTTGTGTCATAATATAGAAATATTTGACAGTGCTTTTTGCATGATGCGACTTGATGAAATTGATTGTCTTTTGGGGCAATCCGTTTTGTTCGGCTATTTTCACTCCATCATCTACGTGAGCTATTATTACTTTTGCTGCCTCCTCGTAAGACATATCATTGAGAGGATTGAATCCCGAGGATTGATTCTCTATAAAAGTAATAACAATTACAATACTTTTCCATCTTAATGGATATAGATGCTTCAAACATTTTTACATGTTTTATGTGCAAAAATATATGACTAATGAGTTTCTTAATGCTGTGTAATACAATAGATTTACAGAGTTAATGAAAAGTAATATATTGCCTTTGGCTACTCTATTGCAGACCTGTTGTCCTGGCAAATGTACCGGAATATCTTTTGTCGATTTAACAGCAATAAGAGTTTGTAAAGAAAAAAAGAATCAATTCAAATAAGGTATTTAAAGATATTGCTCAAATAGGTCGGAGTTCAATGGGTTGGTTTTATGGATTCAAACTTCATTTGGTAATCAATGACAAAGGAGAGATTATCTGTTTTCATATTACTCCTGCAAATACCGATGACAGAGAGCCATTGAAAAACAGACGATTCTTGAAAGCTGTTTTCGGAAAATTATTTGGGGATAAAGGATATATTTCAAAACAATTATCAGAATTACTCTGTTTTGATGGGATACATCTCTTTACCAACATTAAAAATAATATGAAAAACAGTTTGATGACATTAACCGATAAAATATTGCTTAGAAAACGTTCTGTAATAGAGACTGTAAACAATGAATTAAAAAATGTGTGTCAAATAGAACATTCTCGATACCGTTCTCCAATAAATTTCTTTGGCAACTTAATCGCTGCTCTTATCGCATACTCCTTTTTTCCCCAAGAAACCAGCTATAAAGTATAAGGTCATAAATAATATGCAATTAGGCTTATCCTAAATTATCGAACTCAGATTCTAATCCACCTACGGATTTAATTACATTCTTCACTTGTATGCTAAAACTCTGCTTTGTAACTGCTACCAATACGAACGATTTACCAACGAAACCGAATAAATAAAATTATTATCTGAGGGTAAGGACGAAGATTTTTTGTACCTTTGTGTAATAATTTTTATTCAAATACAAATCGAAAATAAGAAAAATATATTAAAAATGCAACATAAGTTATATATTCACAATACGTTAAGTAGGCAAAAAGAGTTGTTCGAACCGTTGAATGAGCCTTTTGTAGGAATGTATGTCTGCGGACCTACTGTTTATGGTGATGCTCACTTGGGACATGCCCGCCCGTCTATAACATTCGATATACTGTTTCGTTGGTTGCGACATAGCGGATACAAAGTGCGTTATGTCCGTAATATTACAGATGTCGGGCATTTGGAGCACGATGCAGATGAGGGCGAAGACAAAATTGCGAAAAAAGCACGACTCGAACAGATAGAGCCAATGGAGGTGGTACAATACTATACTATACGTTACCACGACGCAATGAACGCTTTAAATGTATTGCCGCCTTCTATCGAACCGCGTGCTTCGGGACATATATTGGAGCAGATGGAGTATGTACAGAAAATTATCGACAACGGTTTTGCTTATGAAAGCGAAGGGTCTGTCTATTTCGATGTAGAAAAATACAACCAACAACATCATTATGGTATATTGTCGGGGCGAAACATAGAGGAGATACTCGAAAATACCCGCAGTCTCGACGGACAGAGCGAAAAGCGTCGTAGCGTCGATTTTGCCTTATGGAAGAAGGCAGCACCCGAACACATAATGCGTTGGCAATCCAAATGGAGCGACGGTTTTCCGGGGTGGCATCTCGAATGTTCGGCAATGGGACAAAAATATCTTGGCGAACGCTTTGATATTCACGGTGGTGGTATGGACCTTATTTTCCCGCACCACGAGTGCGAAATAGCTCAATCGGTGGCTTCGCTCGGACATCCTACCGTTCGTTATTGGATGCACAACAATATGATAACTATCAATGGGCAGAAAATGGGTAAGTCTTTGGGTAATTTTATCACTCTCGATGAGTTTTTTACAGGCTCGCATACGTTGCTTGCAGAGGCTTATTCGCCTATGACAATAAGATTTTTTATCCTACAAGCACACTACCGTAGTACGGTCGATTTCTCTAATGAGGCTCTTATGGCTTCACAAAAGGGTCTGTTGCGACTTGTGGAGTCTTACGAACGTCTGCAAAAAATTGTACCCTCCAAAGAGACATCGGTAGAGGTCAAAGATTGGAATAAGCTCTGTATGGAGGCTATGAACGACGACCTAAATACGCCGATAGTAATATCTCACCTGTTTGATGCGGCTAAAACTATAAATACCGTATATGACGGCAAAGGGACATTGTCAGCGACAGACCTCGACGAGTTGAAAACGGTTTTTCGTATTTATATGTTTGATATACTCGGTATCAAAACCGAACAAGGAGATTCTAAATATCTTGATAGCTATAAAAAAGCTATAGACTTGATACTAACTTTGCGTTTGGAGGCAAAACAGAACAAAAATTGGGCATTGTCCGATAAAATCAGAGACGAACTCGCCTCCTACGGATTTGTGATAAAAGATACGAAAGAGGGATTTGAGTGGAGTCTGTGACCAGAGGCATAGGCTCTTTGACATGATTGATAAAACGTTTTGTAATTCTGGGGAGAGCAATCTTTTATTTGGTAGGTGCTTCTAAAAACGATTTTTTACAGTACCGATTGATAGCCATATTTATAGAAACAATCGACTCCATATATCCTAATCTATCCGTGTCGTACCCATTCGGATATTTCCGATAATTAGACAAAACCGCCGTATGTTATGGCTTTTCTGAGGTGTTGGTTTCGAGGCGTAGAGTGGTAATGTGCCAAACAGTAGCTACATCTGTAGTTTTAGCTTGGTAATTACTTTTTTGGTGTATAGAGGGAAGTCGCCGTTCATCATCCACTGATAATAGCTTGGGTCTTGCCTAAATACCTCTGTTACAAGTTTTCCTTTGTATTTGCCGAAATTAAATACTTCACGTTTTTGGTTGTCATAAATGATTCGTCCCGCATAATCAACATTTTTATTATGAGACGAAAATTCGGCTAAGAAATCTATTGAGTTGTCGAGGTCGGGATATTTGCTCAATTGAGCTTCAAGTATCTCGAAGGTAGCCATAGTATCGGCTTCGGAGCTATGTGCATTATCCAAATCTTTATCGCAATAAAATTTGTATGCCGCCGACAAATTGCGAGGCTCTTTTTTATAAAAAATTACCATAACATCTACAAATTTTCGCTTTTTCAAATCTATATCGATATCTGCACGCAGAAACTCCTCTACCAGTAGAGGTATGTCGAAATTTACCGAGTTGTAGCCGGCCAAATCGCACCCTTCTATATCTTTGGCAAGATTGGAGGCTATCTGTCTGAATGTAGGGCAATCGGCTACATCTTCGTCATAAATGCCATGAATGGCAGAAGCCTGTTCGGGTATATGCATCTCCGGGTTAATCTTTATGGTCTTCGACGATTTGTTGCCATTTGGCTCTATTTTCAGATATGTAAGCTCTACAATTCTATCCGTAGATACGTTGATACCTGTTGTCTCGAGGTCAAAAAAAACGATTGGATTTTTAAGATTCAGTTTCATATCGAATGCTATGGCTTGATGATAAAAATTAGATTGCAAAGTTACATTAATTTCCATTAGTCGGTGCAAATTTTTGGAGATAGATTGCGGGAAAATACAGGTTTCAATCTTTTTTGCGGATAGTATCAGCGAAACAGTCGGTCTATATTTTTTCGATTTCTGCATTAAATTTACTATCTTTGCAATCTTATTTTTGTAAAATAGATAATAAGTTATAAAGGATATATGTTTGAAAATTTAAGCGAAAGGCTCGAGAGGTCGTTTAAGATACTCAAAGGACAGGGTAAAATTACCGAAATAAATGTAGCAGAGACCCTCAAAGATGTGCGTAAGGCGTTGCTCGATGCCGACGTAAACTACAAAACGGCAAAGAATTTCACCGACGAGGTAAAGGATAAGGCTCTCGGTATGAATGTGCTTACCGCCATCAAGCCAAACGAACTGATGGTGAAGATAGTACACGACGAGTTGGCAGCTCTAATGGGAGGCGAACACGTGGAGATAAACCTCAAAGGTTCGCCCTCGGTAATATTGATGTCGGGATTGCAGGGTAGCGGTAAGACCACCTTTTCGGGCAAATTGGCAAATATGTTTAAGTCGAAGCGTGGTAGACATCCGCTTTTGGTGGCGTGCGACGTCTATCGTCCGGCAGCCATAGAGCAGCTCAAAACGCTCGGGGGGCAAATCAATGTACCCGTCTATACCGAAGAGGGCAACAACAACCCCGTACAGATAGCCGAAAACGCCATTAAACACGCCAAGAAAAACGGCAACGATATAGTGATAATCGATACCGCAGGACGTCTTGCCATCGACGAGCAGATGATGACCGAGATAGCCAATATCAAAAAGGCGGTTTCGCCTCACGAGATACTCTTTGTGGTCGATTCGATGACAGGGCAAGATGCGGTCAATACAGCCAAAGCCTTCAACGACCGTCTCGATTTTGACGGGGTGGTGCTTACCAAGCTCGACGGCGATACCCGCGGTGGTGCAGCTATCTCTATCCGTAGCGTGGTAAATAAGCCTATTAAGTTTGTGGGTATTGGCGAAAAGCTCGATGCCATTGATGTATTCTACCCCAAACGTATGGCAGACAGAATACTCGGAATGGGCGACATAGTGTCGCTTGTGGAGAGAGCCCAGGAGCAATACGACGAGGCTGAGGCTCGCAAGTTGTCTAAGAAGATAGCTAAGAATCAATTCGGATTCGACGATTTTTATAAGCAGATACAACAAATCAAAAAGATGGGTAACCTCAAAGACCTTGCCGCAATGATACCCGGCGTGGGCAAAGCCATCAAAGATGTGGATATCGACGATAAGGCATTTGTGGGCATAGAGGCTATAATACAGTCGATGACACCTTACGAACGCTCCAATCCTCACGTATTGAACGGCAGTCGCAAGGCTCGTATCCAAAGGGGTTCGGGCAGAGACATACAGGAGATAAACCGTTTGATAAAACAGTTTGAGGGTATGCAGAAGATGATGAAGACCGTACAGAGTCAGGGATTACGTAAAACAATGAAGTCGAAAAGACACTGATATCTTTCTGATAATTGGCTATTTGAGAAAACTTTATCTCAAAATAGATTGAGTATATATTATTAATTTTAAAAGTTGTACCCGACACAAATTAGGGATAAAAATATGAAAAAAATCACAGAAATTACATCGCTAATTTTACTATCATTTATTTTTATAGCGTGCTCAAATAAAAGTTTGGATGAGAAAAAATATTATTCCGATGATGAACTTTTGTATGCTCTTAAATTTGTTGGACAAGGAGTAAATAACTTTGACCTTCAAGAAAATAAGTTAAATTCTTCTCCTATTCTTAGAAAGGATATTATTTCTATCAAAATAATTATTGGGAAAAAAAGTAAAGGATGTGACGATTTTGGAGTCTGTTCTGTTAGCATTGGACCAATAGTAATATACGATAATCCCAAAGATATTATACTAACATATAATAATAAAATGTTCAGCACTTCTCATTTTCAATTATTTTTATCAGAAAAACCTAATATTGATATGACAAATGTAAGGTTACCTATTGATGAGGACATTCCTGTATATTATGGAAATGATCTAATAACAACAATAAAAGCGGGAAATTATAAATTCAATTCAAATATAGGTGAACACGGGGGATTTGATTTAAAACTATCTAAATAGTTCTCAATAATGCTGAAATTTATGTAACATGATTTTTTTTATGAGAATGAAAAATATTTTTTATTTGCTTATCATTGCTGTCTTCCCGATAATATCTTGCTATGCAGAACACCCTTGTTCTCTAAAAAAAGGCAAATATGTATCGGTAGAAGTAGAAGATATACTGTGTTTGGCACAAAATTCGGGTAAAGACATTTCTATTTTCTATACTTTTGCCGATTGGTGCTTGCCGTGTAAAGAATCTGTCCCCGAAATAGTGAGGTTATCGCAGAGAAACGATATTGCTTTGTTTTTTATAATCATCGATAGAGAGAGCGATTTATATAATATTGACAGAGCAATTAATTTTCTAAACAGGAATGTAGAACAGCCTCGTATATACATAATATCGGATTCTTTATACAGCCCGCAAAATAGAGTAAAAAAACAATCTGTTATTCAAATCAGTGGTAAAAAAGAACGAGAAAAATATATAAATTTCCTCACGAACATCACACCTCCCGAATTTAAAGTAACAACAGATATAGGTAAATCTATATTAATCAACGAAAAAGGTAATATCCTCTTGATAACAAGTTATGAGGATAAAGGTAAAGATGACAAAGGGCAGAGTTTGGTGTATCAAAAAATAGAAGAGTGTATAAAAAAAGAAAGAGTCAAGTAATGTCTATAAAATACGATATCATAAAAAAATATTTAGAATAAAAATATTTGTTTACAGATGAAATACAGGCTTTATTTATTGGTGCTTTTAGTATATTTTACAGTAGCTTTCTCTGATATATCGGCTCAATATCGGGTTTTGGGGTTCGAGGGTGGTGATACCATCGAGCTTGGCATTGCCGAGAAGAGAGGAGGCAAAGTGGTTTTGCCCAAAAATATCGATAAGTACACCACAGTAGAGCTGGTGCCTACATCGCCCCGATATGCTGAGGTCAAAGCACATCTCGCGGCGTTGCAACAGGCTTTTGTGGATAAATCGACAGAACGTATCGCCGTACAGCAGCGTTATATCATAGAGCAACTCGACTTTACCACACTATATTACTCTCCGCTATATATCGATTATCTGCTCAATTGGTTGAGCAGTTACTCATTTACGGCTACATCGACATTCGACTTTGAACAGAATCTCCGTAGCGACGTTGTAGCCACGCTTTCGCGGCTTTTGATAGACAAACGGAAAGATATAGCCTCCGCTGTGGCTAAGGATATGATTATATTTGCCTATCAACATCGTTTTACTCTTGCCGCAGGCGATATATTACGCTATATGCGGGGTGTGGAGAGCGATTTTGTCGAACGCCACAAAGAGTTGCATTACTCTATCGACTTCAATCAGTTGCAGACCAACAGGGCAGCCCCCAAAATTGTAGGACTGCCCGACACCGATTTAGCCAACTGCCTGATACTCTTTTTTAGTTCGTCCGACCCGCAGAGTCGCCGTGCCATAGAGCAGATTGCAGAGCAATACGCACTGCTGCAAGAGCAGGGCATACGCATTATAAGCATAGCTGCCGACACCGATATGGAGCGTTATCGGACATATTCAAAGCAATTGCCGTGGACTGACAAACTTTGTGATTTTTACGGCGAAAAGGGCGAAAATTTTGCTCAATACGGAGTACTTTATCTCCCGTCGATGTTCCTTACCGATGCCAAAGGCAATATCATCAAGGGCGGTGCCGATTTCGACAAAATATTTGCCAAATAATCAAGGTTCAAGATTAGTTAAGTAAAGATTATCTTTGCATAATTAATTAGAGGACAATGAGTAATAAATATTTTTTTCGAGGCAAGATTTCAGAGGAGAAATTTAGAATGATAGTTCGTCTTTTTTGCCTCGATATCGAGGCAAAAAAGACGGCTGAATTGACAAATCTTAATCGTAGTACGGTTAACAATATCTATCGTAAAATACGAGAACGTATATCC
>JBGXXV010000016.1:0-16679 GCA_041814825.1 Bacteroidota bacterium
CCTTGACTGTGCCGTTTGAGCGAGGGCAGAGCCGAACTTGTTCGAGCTATGCCGAGCGTAGGCACTGCCGTAAGGACTTTCTTTTGCATACTTTTCTTGTGTCAAGACAAGAAAAGTATGTCGGGGCTTGGGGCAGACAACCCCAATGAAATGTTAAAACATTCCGATAGCCTCACATCTTTTCTAATGCGGAATACGGAGGAAACCTCATAATAACCCGATAGACAAACTCACAAGATAAGCCCCTTTCACAACAAAAGCATATATCGGTTTGCTTATTAAGATATTACAGGTTGATGTTGGTTGTTTATCGGACAGCAATAAATCTTTTACGGATTTTTAATCAAAATTATGGTTGATATGATACAAAAAGTCGAAGGATTAAATTTGTTTGCTATGTGTATATTGTCTGTTTTTTTATGACGGCTATTGAGAGACATACTTTGATATTACAAAAAAGAGGCTGCCGTATGTTAGCAACCTCTTTTTTTATAAATATGCAATGGTTTACACGCCCAAGTCTTTACGGACGGCGTCGATTTTGGCATCTGCTTTGGCTTCCGCCTCGTAGAAGTCGTTACGGTGTTTCATCTCTCCACGAACCTCAATATAAAACTTGATTTTGGGTTCGGTGCCCGACGGACGAACGGAAATTTTAGTACCGTCTTCGGTAAAAAACTGCAATACATTAGATGTTGTGGGCATATCAAGAGGCATCTCTTCGCCTGTCATTAAATTCTTTACCTTCAAAGTCTGATAATCTTTAATGATTTTCACCTTAGAGCCGGCTATCTCTTTCGGGGGATTTGTACGATAATCGCTCATCATCTGCTTTATTTCGGCAGCCCCCGATTGACCTTTACGCACTACGGAAATTCCTTTCTCTTTACCATATCCGTATTCGATATACAAATCTTGCAAAAGTTCGAGCCAAGTTTTGCCGTTATCTTTTGCCCAAGCGGTTATCTCTGCCATAATAGCACAGGCAGATACGGCATCTTTGTCGCGACAAAAATCCTCCACCAAATAGCCATAACTCTCTTCGCCACCACCGATATAACTCTTTTTACCCTCGTTCTGACGCATTATTGCGGCAATCCATTTAAAGCCCGTGTAGCAATCGTATAGCTCTACTTTCGCTTTGTCGGCTATATCTTTGATTATTTCTGTGGTAACAATCGTTTTTACCACATATTCGTTACCTTTCAGCTTACCGAGTTCTTCCCATTTTTTTATCAAATAATAGGTGAATACCATACAGGTTTGGTTGCCGTTTATCAATATCCATTGACCTTTTTCGTCTTTGACGGCAATTCCGAGACGGTCGCAATCGGGGTCGGAAGCCATAACTATATCGGCATCAACTGCTTTTGCTTTTCTGATGGCAAGGTCAAGAGCTGCCGACTCTTCGGGATTCGGCGAGTGTACCGTCGGGAAATCGCCACTCAAAACAAACTGTTCATCTACCTTTATAACATTTTCGAAACCAAAAGCGTGCAAAGCCATAGGCACAAGTTTTGCCCCGCAACCGTGTATGGGCGAATAGACTATCTTAAGGTCTTTATGGCGTTTGATAGCCTCCGGCGAAAGTGAAAGCGTTTTTACCTTGTCAACGAACACTCGGTCTATCTCCTCGCCGATAATCTCTATAAGGGCATTGTTTGCGTCGAATCTGATACTGTCGATGTCGGTGATTTTATTCACCTCCTTGATAACATCGACGTCGTGAGGGGCAACAAATTGTGCTCCATCGTCCCAATAAGCCTTGTACCCGTTATATTCTTTGGGGTTATGCGATGCGGTAATCATCACCCCGCTTTGGCAACCCAAATGACGAATGGCAAAAGATATTTCGGGAGTAGGGCGAAGCTCGTCAAAGAGATAAACCTTTATCCCGTTTGCCGAAAAAATATTTGCCACCGTTTTGGCAAAATATGGCGAATTGTTGCGGCAGTCGTGTCCGACTACAACTTTTATCTGTTCCAATTTTGGGAATTGCATTTTTAGATAATTTGCCAATCCCTGTGTGGCAGCACCTACGGTATAGATATTCATCCTGTTTGACCCTGCACCCATAATACCTCGCAAGCCACCCGTACCAAACTCCAAATTCTGATAAAAGGCATCTATCAGCTCCGTTTTATCGACGTTGCTCAACATTTTGCGAACAGCCTCTTTGGTCTCTTCATTATAATTGCCTTCGAGCCAGCTTTTGGCTTTTTCCTCACACTGTTTCAATAATTCGGTATTCATACTCATTTAAAATTAACTATATCAAATGTTTTTTTGCAAAGATAATAATTATTTATTGAACAAAAAGATGGTTGGGTCTATAAATACTACCAAAGGCATTTTTACTTGTATGGGCAAAAAGTAAAATATCGAGAGTTCAACCCACATACGTTATCAATGCTTTTGCTTTGGGGTCGGGGTTGAGAATAACGGTTTTGAGCGAGGCAGGCAACAATACGGTTTCCCAATGACCGACAACGGTTTTTCCGCTTGGGTGGTTTATATTGAGACAGCCCTCTATCACCGACAGCAACACGAAAGAGTCCGTTTCCGAAAGGTCTAACTCCTGTACCTTTGACGCACCCAATATCAATGTTTTGAAATATGGGTTTTCGACGATTTTTTTAGGTTGGTTTTCGACAAAAGTCGTCGATAATACCGTTTTTTGCCAGTTGTCGAAATCAATTGCATCGATTGCCTGTTCGGTGTGTAGCTCACGGCGATTGCCTTTGTCGTCCGTACGGTTGAAATCGTAAATACGGTAAGTTATATCGGACGACTGCTGTATCTCCAGTATGGTACAGCCACGCCCGATAGAGTGTACGCAGCCGGCAGGTATGTATATGTAGTCGCCCTTTTTGACATAATGCCGTTGGAGGTACTCTTCCAAAGTATTGTCTTCGACGGCTTTGAGATACTCTTTTTTCGTTATTTTTCTACTGAACCCTGCACATATAAAAGCATTCTCTTCGCAGTCGAGTATGTACCACATTTCGTTTTTGCCGAACGAATTGTGCCTTTTTCGGGCTATTTCGTCGTTGGGGTGTACCTGAATCGACAAATCGTCGGCAGCGTCTATTATCTTTACAAGCAGAGGAAATTCGTTGCCGTACCTGTTATATACCTTATCGCCTACAAGGTCGTTGAGGTACACCTCTACAAGTTCGGACAAGGAATTGTCTTTCAAAAATCCGCCTGAGACTACCGACTCATTATCTGCCACAGCCGATACCAACCAACTTTCTCCGATGTTGTCGTATTTTTCGGTATTGTTATAGAGCTTTTTGAGCTTCTGTCCGCCCCATATTTTAGGCATCGGTATCGGATTAAATTTTAAAGGATAAAGCATATTTCCGTTTTTTTCTGCAAAGGTAAGAATAAATTTTGAGGTTGCGGCAACTCAATTTATTGTTTTCCTCTCCGCACGAGCAGTTCGATACACTCCTTGATAACCTTAGAGCCGAGAGCATAAGCCACTCCGATATATAGGGTTATACCCGCAACCAATTGCAATGCCAGTACGATGGCAATATTTATCTCTCTGCTTGCGGAGAGAGCCACATCTATTTTCCCCAAAAGAACAACCACAAAACACATCACCGCAGATATAACCGCGTATGGCAATATATCTTTCAGGTGGTCGAGAACGGAGTATCGCATCAGTTTGCCTACCACTGCCATATTAGCCAAATACGAAGCAAACATCGCTACGCTAAAACCCCAAAGCATCTCTTCGACCGTTGCCGAAAAGAATATAAACAAAGCCAGGGTAAGCAAGTTGCGACCAAGCTCAAGCGTAAAGTTGAGGTTCGATTTGCCCAAAGCATTGAGTGTCGTTAGACAAAAACTTTGGAACGGCATAAAGACGGCTGCCACACACAAGATTTGAAAATAAGGTATCATAGGCAACCATTTATCCGTAAGTATCACAGAGGTGATATTGTCTATAACACCGATTAATCCGAACATAACGGGGAATATCAAGAACGATATTACTCTGATTATTTTTCTGAAAAAAGCAAGTTGTTTTTGCGGATTGTCGTTCAGTTTCGACAAAACAGGGTATGCTACTGACACAATAGCTCCCGTTACCACAGTAGAGGGGATATCCTGAAATTTCCTTGCTCTGTCGTAATATCCCAACTCCTCTTTCGAAAAAACTTTCGGAATTTTTAGATTATAGATATATTTTACAAAAATATTGAGTATGCTTGTAAACAACAAAAAGACGGAAAATGAAAATATCTTGCCTATCACCGCAAAATCGGGTTTATAAAAAGGATTCCACCGACACAAGACCCAAAGCATCAATACCCTTATACCCGTAAGGCTCACAAGTTGCCACGCAATAGCCCAATAGGTATAACCGACAAAAACCAACACTATCGTTATAACGGCAGATACGGTGGCAGATGTAAGATTGGCAACGGATATTTCCTTAAACCTCATCTCACGCGTTAGTATGATGTTGGGAATTATACCGAAAGAGTTGATAATAATACCGACAAAGACAAATCGCGAAAGCGGATTCAGTTGTGGAATATCGAAATATTCCGCCAAATCGCCCGAAAAAATCCACAATATTATGTACAATACTACACTGAGTACTACATTGAATATGAATGCAGCCGAATATTCGCTATTCGTATTTTGGCTGCGTCTGATGAGTGCTGCCGAAAAACCGCTATCGACCAAGACGTTACTCAATGCCGTAAATATTGCCAAAGTAGCAATAATACCGAAATCGTCGGGCGTAAGCATACGCGTCGTAAAAATACCGACAACAAGGGCAAAAACCTGTACCCCAAATTTGTCGAGACTACTCCAAAACAAAGATTTAGACGTGCTTTTCATCAACCAACCCTAAATATAGGGTTGCAAAGTTACACTTTTTTCCATACCTTTGCAATCAATTTTTCAATATAATCCGATTTATAAAAATGACCGATATCCTTATCACCATATCTGCTTGGCTGGCTCCCACATTTGTAATATTGAGTTTTTTGCTGAAAAAAATACGACAAATACGGATAGTAAATCTGGTGGGCTGCATCTTCTTTGTCATCTACGGCATATTAAAGGGAATGTTGTTGCCTGTAATAATACCCAACGGACTTTTAGCCTGTATCCAAATATATTTTATTATTCGCGGCGAAAAAAAAGAGACATAACCGTCGAGACTACGGGAAGTGGAGGAGTGTAGAACCAAACAGTTAACCACGCACAACTTTTATGGAAGCACAAAACTTGATTTAACTAATTCAGTCCCATTTGTGGCAAAACGGCTATTATAACCTGTTTTTTTTCTTCTTTTCGACTTTATTTATCGTTTCAATATTTAACAATTCGATTTTAGTTAACCATTGGTTAACTTTGTTGTATTTTTTGCGATACCATTTTTGTCTTGAAAAATATTTGTCCATTTGTCCACCTTTTTGAAAAATTAACCCGTAGCGTGCAAAAATTTCATTTCTCATAATTTTTAATTGGTATAAAGTATATTTTTCAAGTTCTTGTTGTGTCAATATTTTTGTTGAAGCAAATGGATAGTTTCCTTCTAAATAAACTCCTTTGTTTGGCAAAATTGACCCAAATTCGCCCCCGTCATTAAATTTGAAAGTCCAGGGATTATAAACAAAAAGTCCTGCAACAGTTCCTTTATAAATAACAAATTCACCGTTTGTCCGGTCGCTGAAAAATTTATTGTTTTCAATACGAACATTGGTAAAAGTCATAAAAGTGTCCTTAAAACCACCGGTTATAGTGTCTATTGCGTAACAGCTTGCTTGTGCAATAACAATTGGGTCACATATTATTATTCGCAATTCACACTCTCCTTCCGAAATCCCAAATTGATAAGTGCCGGCATACTCTTCTGTTGTTTTCACTGTCCAAGTTGTCATCGATTCTTTGGGTATTTCAATATCAGCGTAATATTGTCCAAAAGAGCCGGAGGAAATTAAAAGTGTCAATATTTGTATTATTGGTCTCATTATTTGTCGTGTTGTTTTTAAAAATGGGTTATGACTCACTTACTGTCCCACAAAGTTACATAAATAAATTTGAAAGACAAGAGTAACATAACCAAATTGCGTTTGCGTAGATACTGTCGGGCACTGTAACCTTTATTCCTTTTTGTATTTTTCATCTCTCTTTTTCCAATAATCTTGATAAAACTTGATTTGTTCTTCAAGATTTATGGCGTTTCCCGTTAAGTAACGATGATAGCTGTCAAGAATAAATCCCGACATATCGTCCGGGTGATAAATACCAAGGAGATTAAAATATTTTGATAGCCTCGAACCGCCCCAAAGTTGCCAATTATTTCTCATCCACATTCCCAATCCCATATGTGCTCTGCTACTAAATTCATTTTCTGTCCACTGTTTCGCTTTTGCCTTCATCGAATCGCTCAAAAAACTGTCTATTTGCTTACAACAGTCTTCAATGTCTTTGGGAATATAAACTCCACGAATGCTGTCGGCGGTGAATCTCACTTTATCTTCCGCTCTCCATTTATCTTCGATGGCTTTGTAGGGTTTAATAATTTCGTCTTCGTTAAGTGTTTGTCCAAGAAGTGCCTGTTTGAATGCAATTAGTATTATTGCCTGTTGGTGTCTGTTATCCGATATTCCCTTGTTTATAAGATACTTCCTGATTTTTGATTTTTTGTGGTCTCGTTTAGTCCACTGAAAAATAGTTTTGTAATCTCCACCCCAAGGATAACATAAGTTTATTAGCCGAGAGTTATTTGTTTCCTTGATAGTTAGTTTTAGACTGTCGGGACAGTCCGTTTGTAGATATGTGACGGCAGTCTGTATGTTTTTTGGTGTTTTGACTTTCTGTCCATAAACGAAATGGCTTGTCAAAAGACAAATTGTTAATATGTAAAATTGTATCTTCATTCTCTTGTGTAGTTTTAATATTGTACTGTATCTTTGAGAAGATGCATAAATTTTGTACAATGCATAAACTACAAAATTATGAAAAATTTTGAGCAAAGCACTATATACCCCCATTGTACGTATCTTATGTTGGGTACCGGTGTTGCTCATTATTTATCAATTCAGATTATTTCTAAATTCTTCAGTTACCTCATTAGTATAGCTCTCCATATCTTTGAGGTTGTCAGACTGTAATGTTACGTCTTTTTTATCAATTTCAGTGTTTTCAGGTCGTAAATGTGTATTTCGTTTTTGTCTTTCTTGTCGTATTTGTTATTATTGTTAGTGTCATAGTGTCCTGTAACTACTATGGTTCCGGTCAACTTGTTTACTGTCCATGTGCTTACAAAAAACTTATTTTCTGTAAGTTGGGTTTTTGTTTTACCGTCTGGCGATAAAACAATGATTTGTGTTGGGTCGCTCCAGTCAATTCCATATTTTCCGTCTAAATCAACAATTCGGGCTGAAACAATGATTATATTAAGGTCTATACTGTCAATCTTTATTTGTTCAAATTTCCATATTGCTGCGTCATTCGGAAAATCGACCTGATTAGTCTCGCCTGTCTTTGTGTTAATGAATAGCAGATATTTGCTTTTTGTTTCCAATATTTTTCCCCAGTTCTCAATTGAAGCAATTACAAATTCTGTCCCGACAACTTCTGTAAGTTTATTAAAGTGAACATAATTATACTTGTCTTGTCCATAAGAGGTTAGGGTCAAAGTTGTCAATACGATTAATAATATTTTTTTCATTTTCAGTCTGTTTTATGTTGTTACTATTATCTTTTTAAGCTATTGCATATAACATCTGCAAAGATACAATATTTTTAACAAAAGATTTGTATCCTTCGGCAAAGGCAGTAAAAAACTTTTTCTGCTATTTTTCGATAATTTTTTACAAAAGATACAAGTATAATTTATTGAGAGTGAGAGTTTTTTCGGAAGAAACTAAAATGAACGTTACCGTATTTTCGGTTGTCGAACATAGAGTGATACTCCGAAAACGAATGTTCTTTGTTATGCTCGACAACAAAAATGCCATTGTCCGACAGGATACTGCTATTCAGAACGGCATCAATAATATCTGCTATATCGCCCATCTGATAAGGGGGGTCGGCGAATATGACATCATATTGCTCACGACATCGAGCCAAAAACTTCGATACTTCGCTTCGATAAACATACAGATTGTTTATTTTCAGTTTACCACACATTTTTTTGATAAACTCTATTTGTGTCAGACTCATTTCCACGGCAGTAACCTCTTTGGCTCCACGCGATATAAACTCATAGCTTATACTGCCGGTCCCGGCAAACAAATCGAGTACTTTGATGCCGTCAAAGTCTATCAGGTTGCCCAAGGTATTAAACAGGCTCTCTTTGGCAAAATCCGTTGTGGGGCGAGCCGTAATATCACGAGGCGGCTCAAACCGCATTCCCTTAAATTTTCCGCTTACGATACGCATTATGTTGAGTGTTCTTTGGGTTACAAAGATAATATTTTTATAGTATAGTTTGTCGATTTTCTGTGGTTTTTATCACCTGTGTCCATTTGCCCGTGCCGGAAAAATCTCCTTTGGCTTGGCGACGATATTTTATACATTTGGATTAAAAATAATCAAGAAAACAACTATCTTTGCATCTTATTATAAATTTTATTTTAAACTACAAAATATACAAAATGAAAAGAGTTTTAAGTTTGGTAATGATACTGACAGCGATATTAGTATCTTGCGGTAAAGAAAATATTAGTGGTTCGGGACAATCGTCGGTAGGAGGTGCCTATGTGGTAAAAGCTACTGTTACCGAGGGCATACTAACAGAGGCTGAAATACAGATAGATATGCACTCTGACGATAGTCAGAAAGTACAAATTCCGGAGTCGGAAATCTATGGAAAAACCGAATGGAGACGCGAGTACTCTTTTAAGAGAACTACTTATGTGAGTGTATGGGCAGAGACATATTCCGACAATTCAACTTTGGTATTGGAGCTTTTCAAAGACGGAAAACTAATAAAAAGAGCTACCAAGGTAGGTAAAGGCGACCATATCGTGGTAGGAGTAGGTGTTTTGTAAAAAAAAATATTACAATGGGCGATTTTTTGTGGTTTTGGGCGACAGAGATAAACCTGTCGCCCTTTTTACGGTAACGACAACGTTTGAAAAATATTTTAGTTCGTCGTATATTCAATTATTGTACCTTTGTAAGAAAATAATCCGATGGCAACTTCATATAGTATTACCGAGATATTCGGAAGAGATTTAGCCGAATTTTTATCAGAAAAGATAGTAGCGGTTTATCCGATTTTTGACAGCAAAAATTTTGTAACTCTTACCGAAAACAGTGTAACAGGTAAGACCTATACCCAACGTATCGGAGTAATTGCCGAACAACTCAAAAAGTTTCTTCCCGACGATTATACAGAAGCATTACAGATTTTAACTTCCGTTTTGGGCGAAGAAAATCCGAATCAAACAGGTATGTTTACACACTACTACTGGATTATGCCAATAGGGAAGTTTATCCAAGAGTACGGACTCGAACATTTCGACCTTTCGATAAAAGCTATTGAGGAAGTAACCAAAAGGAATACGGGCGAATTTGCCGTACGTCCGTATATCAGACAATATCCCGAACGAACCCTTAAAGTAATGGAAAATTGGGCAAAGTCACCAAACTTTCATCTCCGACGATTGGCAAGCGAAGGGTTGAGGCCAAAACTACCTTGGGCAACTAAATTGGATACTTTCAATGACAACCCTACTCCTGTTTTTCAAATTTTAGAGATACTTAAAGAAGACGAAATACTATTTGTAAAAAAATCCGTTGCCAACCACCTAACCGACTGGCTGAAAGTCAATAAAGAAGCCGTAGCTCCATTAATCGTACGCTGGCGACAGTCGCCCAATCCAAATACGCAATGGATTGTTAGACGAGCAACTCGTAAAATAAAGTTGTAAATCCGTATTCCAACATAAAAGATAAAAATTTATTTGCCTGAACAGACACCCCCGCCTGTTCTCTATTCTACTAAATTATAGTTATTTAACTTCCTAAAAATACCTATTTTTGGGTATTGCGAACGCTGTTCAGCCTCTGTAATTTTGTATCCTCAAAAAAACAGTATGGCACAGACACAAAAGCATAAAATACGTAGTATAATTCTCGAAGCTGCAAGCGAAGAGTTTATGAAAAAAGGCTTCAAAGATACTTCGATGAGAGCCATTGCTCGGCTTTCGGGAGTTACTCTCAGCAATATATATAACTATTTCGCTAACAAAGACGAGATATTTTGTGCTGTGTTGCAACCTCTTTTGGACACATTTGCCTCTCTGGTAGAAAAAAACGTGAATGACGAATATTTGAATACGGAAGTCTTTTATTCGGAAGATTATCAGCAAAAAATGTTCGACGATTTTATGGTGGTCGTCAGACAGTTTAGTTCGGAATTTAAGTTGTTGTTGTTCAAGTCGGCGGGTTCGTCTCTCGAAAACTTTCGTCACACCTATATAGAGACTTATTCGGCTTCGGGCATAGAGTATATGCGGTTGATGAAAGAACGCTACCCGGAAGTGAAAGGCACAATATCGCCTCTTTTTTTGCGTATGCTTGCTTCGTTGTGGCTCACGGCGATAGGCGAGATACTGAAACACGAACTGACCGAAAACGAGATAAACCGATTTGTCAAAGAGTATATTGCCTTTGGCACGGCAGGTTGGAAAAGGCTTTTGGGCTTAAATTAAGAAATAGTCAATCAAAAAAACGCAGAGAGAAGGAGATGGTTTTGACCTTAGGATTTTAATTATTATAAATTTTATTTATCAACAATGTACAAACGAATATTTTTTACCACATTTATGTTGCTATGTTTTTGTGGAGTATTGATGTCGCAAACAGCAATTATAAAAGGCATAGTCATAGATGCCAACAACGAAGAGCCTCTCGTCGGGGCTAACATTTACGTCGAACAGACCAAACGAGGCGAAATGACGGGAAACAACGGAGGTTTTTCTATCAACGGACTCTCTGCCGGCAGCTACGACCTTACAATATCGTATATGGGTTACCACACTCAGACCGAAAAGCTGACATTACGTGAGGGCGAGACCCGAAAGATTACCGTTCGTCTGAAAGAAGAATTCAAATCGCTCGGAGAGGTAACCGTTACAGCCAAGAGCGAAGCCCGCCGTCTTCGTGAGCAGGCAATGCCCATATCGGTTATTTCTATGAGTCAGTTGCAGGGAACAGTCAATAGTGTCGCCGATATATTGACCAAAACGGTAGGTGTTACGTTGCGTTCGTCGGGCGGAGTAGGCGGTGTATCGCGTGTTTCGGTACGCGGACTTGAAGGCAAGCGTATAGGGTTTTTTCTCGATGGAACACCTATGAACGACAACTCCGATTTTATCGACATCAACGATATTCCTGTCGATATGATAGACCATATTGAAATTTACAAAGGCGTGGTGCCGGCTAAGTTTGGCGGTTCGGCGATGGGCGGAGCGGTCAATATCGTTATCAAAGAATATCCCGACCGGTATGCCGATGTGAGCTATTCGATAGAATCGTTCAACACACACAAAACGCAGTTGGTTGCCAAACGCAACCTGAAAGATAAAGGGATTATTTTCGGAATAGGCGGAGGATATACCTATTCAGATAACAATTATGTGATGGAATCGCCATATATCGACGGGTTGAAGATAAAACGCAATCACGACCAATTTAAAAAATGGATATTGGGAGGTTCGTTTAGGGCACGCAAATGGTGGTTTGACGAAGTGGAGATTGAGCCGATTATTCTACGTACCGACCGACAGATACAAGGTATAGAGACAGATATACGTAGCGCTGCAATTCGCTCTCAAGTTTTCGGACTTGCCAATAAACTGGAAAAACAAGACCTGTTTGTAGAAGGTCTCGATTTTGAAATGTCCACAAGCGTGGTATATTCGATATATAATATGATAGACACGGCAAAAGTCTGGTACGACTGGTATGGCAACTCTTATCCTACATCGTCGCCTTATGGAGGTGAATTAGGCAATCGGTATGCTTCCAATTCTGACGATCGTAAGTTTGTTGTCCTTCACAAACTGAACCTCGAATATCTGCTCCACAAGCAACATTCGCTCAATTTCAACTCGTTATTTACCCTTGCCAACGGTTACCCCAAAGACGAGCTACGTACTCTCAGTTCGGGCAGACAAACCATGTTCGACTCTCGAATGCGTAGTTTGGTAGGTGGACTTACCTATGATTTTCGTTCTCGCGACGAAAAACTTCTGAACTCGTTGACGGGGCGTTACTATTTATATACGATGAATACCCGACAAGCCGATGTCTATACCGGTAATATCCACTCTGTACATACCAACAAAAACGACTTCGGAATAAATAACGCTTTACGTTACCGATTTATGCCCGATTTGATGGGAAAATTTTCGGTCGGGTATGATGTTCGTCTCCCTTCCGAGACCGAGTTGTTGGGAGACGGTTATTTTGTCTTGCCTGCCGAAGACCTATCGCCCGAACGTAATACCAGTGTCAATCTTGGAATGCTTTATGACCTATCGGGTAAGAAAAGCAGTAACCTGCAAATAGAGGTCAATGGTTTTTACATGTATTTGCAAGATATGATACGTTTTACGCGTAGCTTTCTGGGTGCCAAATACCAAAACTTTGGCCAAATGCGTACACTCGGTGCAGAAGTAGAAATAAAGGCAGATATATTGCCCTCTCTATACGGATATATAAATGCCACCTATCAGGATTTGCGAGATGTCCGTCAATTTGAAGAAAACAGTACTGTCCCTAATCCTACCAAAGGTAAACGTATGCCGAACATTCCATATTTTTTGGCAAATGCGGGATTGGAGTTCCATAAAGAAAACCTTTTCGGTGGACGCGGACAGAATACCCGCCTGTTTGCCGACTGCTCCTTTGTGGAAGAGTATCTGTACGATTTCGAGATGACTGTCAATCAAAGACGTATCCCCCGTAGTACTACCATTGATTTGGGTTTTGAGCATAGTTTCTTAAATAACCGCCTTTTTGTTTCGGGTAAAATCAAAAACCTTACCAATGCCCGTGTGCTTTCGGAATTCAACCGACCGCTTCCCGGACGTAGTTTTGGGGTAAAGCTGAGATATATTTTCAAATAAATAAATTATAAATAACATATTAATAAAAACAAACAAGTTAAAAACGTATGAATAAAAAAATGATTTTGGCAGCCTGTGTGGTTGCATGTATTACTACCGGTTGCGAAAGGGAAAACAATAATTCGTCGGTAGTCGGTGGCAACGGAACAATACTTATCGAAACCACCGTCAAAAATCCGGACGGAATGAGTGGTTCGTCATACATTCAATTAGTGCCCTCTTTGTCGGGTAGCATCGACAATTCCAACGCAATACAGTTGAATTTGGGCGACCCCATATCCGTTCTCGGAAACGATGTTTTCACTTTCCCCTCTTTCGGTAGAGAAGGTTCGCAACAACTCAGAAAATACTCTTACGATGCTTCTTCAAAAAGTCTGCAAACACCCCAAACAATGGATGTTACTCCCGGAGCAGGAGCATACAACATGACAAGTGTTACCGACGAAAAAGCCTATATGTCGCTTTACAATTTGGGTACTGTGTGGATTATCAATCCAAAAACCATGCAGAAAACAGGGGAGATAGACCTGAAACCTTACGCTCACGGCGATGCCAGTGCCGAGCCGGCTATGGGACGGATTTATAATGGCAAATATTATCTTCCCTTAGACCAAATAAGCGGCAATTATCAGCCTTACGACGACTATCAACAGGCAGATGTAGTGATTATCGATGTAAAAACCGATAAAGTGTTGAAAATGGTTTCCGAGAAAACGACAGGACTTACCTTTCCTACTCGTCCGTTTCTCAAAAATATGATTTTCACCGATGAGCAAAACGACCTATACATCGCCTGTACCGGTTATTTCGGATTTTCTCCGAATAACAGGAAAAACGGATTTGTATGTATCTCTACCACCAACGATGAGTTTGATACTTCCAAGTCGTGGGATATTTCGGAGACAGTTATCGAAGGTTCGTCCGAAAAATACAAGCCATCCTCTGTACTCAACTGCAAATATTTGGGTAGTGGCAAAGTAGCAGCGTATGTGTGCATACAGGAGCTGAATACAGCTAATCCATATACCGCTCGAAACGCAATGGCTGTCATTATCGACCTGAAAGCCAAAACAATCAAAAAAGTAGAAGGCATTCCATATACAGACGGACACAGTATATTTATCGATACGTATAAAAATCAGGTGGTATGGGGTTCTTACGGCGAAAGTCAGGTGGGTTTCTTTACTACCGATTTCAATGGTGGTAATGTTGCTCTTGCTCTCGTTACCTCAGGAGGACCGACGTTTATGCACTCGTTTGAATAAAAAGTATCAGGGGCTGGGTGTTGGGGTTTAGGTATTGTACAAAAACCGTCCCAACACCCAATTAACAAACACAACACATTGAATATGATGAACGAAAAAATAGAAAACAAACTGACCGACATACCCGAAACGATGCTTATCACACTTTGGGCAAAGGCTACCGAGACAGGACGTCCCGACGCTCTGTTGCACGACGAAAAAGCGGTCGAGATACTCCGTCAAATAGATTACGATTTCACTAAGTTCCGCAAAGCCAAATTGTCGCAGGTGGGGTGTTGCATACGTGCCTCCCTCATCGACCGCGAAGTGCGGGACTATATCAGCCGCCATCCCGATGCTGTGGTCATACAGTTGGGGGCAGGCTTGGATGCACGATACCAAAGGCTGGGCAGTCCGAAGGTAACACACTGGTACGACCTCGACCTACCCGAAGCCATAGCCCTTCGACGAAAGTTCCTGAACGAAACGGAGCGAAATACCTTTATTACCTCATCGCTCTTCGACGAGGAATGGACGGAGCGGGTGCAGTCGCACCGTAAGCCTGTGCTGATAGTCGTCGAAGGTGTGTTGATGTATTTCGCCCCCGAACAGGTACGCACTTTTTTCGATAACGTTTGCAGGGGGTTCGGACAAACAACCATCGTTTTCGATATGCTTGTACCTATTGCGGTAGGACGTGCCAAGCAGCACGACGCCCTAAAAGAAACGGTTCATAAGGCGGAGTTCAAATGGTCGCTACTCGAAACCAAAGAGATGGAGTCGTGGAGCGACAAAATCCGTATCGTCCGCGAACACTACCTAAGCGACTACGACAAGGGGCGTTATCCTTTGATATTCCGACTGCTCTATAAGTTGCCCTATTTTTACAGGCGGTTCAACCAACGGGTGGTACGGCTCGATATCAAAGGGTAATCTTATAAAAAATAATTAAGAGTAAAAACGACTGTTAAAGAATATTCGATAATCAACAAAAAAAGACAATATGGATACATTACAATTCTTTACCACCCTCCGAATAGGGTGGTTCAATGCGTGGATACCCGTATTTGCAATGCTGTTTATTCAGTATCTCTATATGCTTATCTATAAAGAGGGTGGCAAACGAGCTGTGGACACATCGTGGTACACGGCAAAAGACAAGTGCAATTTCAGGTGGAACAGTTTTTTCCACTTTGTTCTGCTTGTCCTTTCGCTCTTTTTACCTCTCAAAACAGGAACTCTCTGGTTCGCTGTGGGATTGGTGCTTTATACGCTTGCAATGATTGCTTTTTTGTCGGCATTTCGTGCCTATGCTATGGCACCGCTCAACGCAACGATAGAGGGCGGTATCTACCGTTACTCTCGCAACCCGATGTATTTCGCCTTTACATTGGGAGTGGCAGCCGCTGGTATTGCTTCTGCTTCGCTGTGGATGCTGTTGGCGATTATTCCGTTTGCCGTTTCGACACACGCCGTGATTTTGGGCGAAGAACGCTACTGCGAACAGACTTACGGTAAGGAATATTTGGACTACAAGGCAAAAACACCGAGATATTTTTTGTTTTTCTAAATGTACAATTATAAAATAAACAACCGATGATGGTTGGTATTGAGTATTGAGTTGTAGGGGCGAACCCTTGTGGCAGCCCAATAGAAATAAGGTACGTAGAGACGTATCAAAATATGCCCGAAGATATACATAATAATCAATAATAATGATTATTAGTATTATGAGATAGAAACGGAAACATAGGCATTGGGCATAATGATAAAACAACCCAATACCTGAATTAAAAATCAAATAACAAGTCATGCCAAAGAACGCTTACTGCAAACGGATGAACCGATACGACGACGTACTGACCGGACGCCTCTGGTGGTCGCATATTTATATGAAGTACCTCTGGCGGACGGACGACAACGCCATTGCCCGCGAAGTGCTGTCGATGATTCCTGACGATTTTCGAGGAAAAATACTGGATGTGCCTGTCGGTACGGCTGTCTTTACTGTCGAGAAATTCAGCAGATTGACCGATGCCGAAATCGTCGGGCTGGACTATTCGCACACGATGCTCGCCATTGCCGGCGAACGTGCTGCTCAGATGCAGCTCCGCAATCTCAGCCTCGAACAGGGCGACGTGGGCAGGCTGCCTTACCCAGACGAGAGTTTCGACTGTGTACTGTCGATGAGCGGTTTTCAAGCCTTCCCCGACAAACCTAAGGCATTTGCCGAAACCTTCCGCGTATTAAAGTCGGGAGGGCTTTTCTGCGGATGCTTCTACATCACGGGGCAGCGTCCGTGTGCCGACCG
>JBGXXV010000017.1:0-12509 GCA_041814825.1 Bacteroidota bacterium
ACTTTTATAAAAAAACTGCTACCATAACTATTGATACACATATTACCGATAGTTTCCCAAATATCATTTGTACAGTCATTTGTCTGCATCGTATAATGAACATAAGCTACAATAGAGTTTTTGGTCAAATCGGCAATAATTTGAGTAATCTCCTTGCAGGTTTTCGGTGTACTTAACTTGATAGGAATCTCCTTGAACATATAGCTGTCTCCACTATAAATCGTATATTGGTAATCTGGGTCGAATGTGTTGATAGTAGAGATAAAGTCTTTGATTTGGAGGTCGCTGTAGTTGGTGTCGATACCTATCAGAATATAGTCGTTCGATATCTGTCCCAAATAGTACTTTTCGCCATTGTAATACTTGAAGTCGATAAAGTTGCAACTGCAATTATTGGTCTCCTTTTGGGTACAACCACTCGTAAATAGGGTAATACCAATCATCAATAAAAATAAGTTTTTCATAATCATTTGCTATTTTATATTGTTAATACTATTTGTATAATTTTCTTATACTTTATCTATCACACTAATATTTTTTTAAATGCTATGATTTACAAAGATATAAATATTTTTTATAAAAATGATAAAAATGGTAATTAATTTATTTATAATTGCATTTTATTAGCTGTTTTTGTGTTTGCATTGTTACTAAAAGTTAAAAAAAAGGACAACCTGATATTGGTTGTCCCTTTTTATATACCGAATCTTCAATTGAGATTAATTTTTTATGAAAGTGCCTTTTTGGTTACCGACGCTTATACTATATATACCTGCGGGTAGATTGCTTATGTTTATCTGTACGGTTGTACCGTTGATATGATGTGTCATCACAGTACGTCCGTATATATCAACGATTGCCATTGTCGTCGCTTTGTTGTGGTCGCCTATATTTACGGTAAGTATATCTTTGGCAGGGTTAGGGTAGAGTGTTAGATACTTCTCTGTTTGTGTGTCGGATATGCCTGTGTTGTAGGGTTTTATCAATATTTGTGATGTTATTAAATTGCCCGAAGCATCTACTATTGCACTATTATTCGAATTTAGTTTGGCACCGGCAGGCTCTGATATATAGCAGTTTTGTAGTGTTATACCTCCGTCGAAATCGGCAATACTGCTATATTTACCTTTGGCCGTAACGGTAGCGTTTCTTATCAATAGCTTCTCGCCATTGAAACCGTAAATATGTCCGTTGATGCCGAAATCTCCCGCAGCATTTACCGTACAACCGTCTATGGTAATAGACCCTCCATTGATTGCGTACATACCACAGCTATATTTTGAAATCGAATTCAGCGTGCTTGCCGCACCGCTTATTACTACGTTCTTTTCGGTATATAAAGCGGCTCTATATTCGGCTATTATGCTATTGTTGCCTACAAGATTGATTTTGTATTCGGCTTCTGATGCGTAAGGAGTGAATTCTATTGCAGGGTTGCTTATTCTGGCGTTTACTTTGGCATTGGATAGAGTTATGGTTTTGTTGTCTGCATTATAGCTAACGCCGTTACTAATACCGTACCCGCTGATATTGTCGGCATTCTTGGAGCTTACCGCTATACCGGCAATAATAATACCGTAATATTTTGCATTTGTGCCATCGGGAACTATTTGTATTGTGTCTGTTACAATGGTGTTGTTGAGTTTTATGGCATCGAAATTCACCGTAGCTCCTTGTGGCTTAGAGATAGTGCTACCTATCAACGATATACCACCGCTTAGGTCTTTTATGCTTCCCCTTGTCCCCATTGCTTTGACATTCGCATTGATTATTATTAGTTTCTCGCCACTCGGTAACCCTGCAATACCCCAATTGCCGTATGTGTTTACGGTACATTCTTCTATTATAAGGGCAGCTACATTATTTACATATATTCCACAGTCGCCGTCGCTCGGAGATGTAACGGTCAGAGTCCCCGCACCTTTGATTACAAGTGTTTTTTCGGTGTATAGGGTAGCCGATTCGCTACCTGTGGACGTTAAAGTGTTGTTGCCTACCAAGTTTATGGTATATATCGGTGCTTTGGCCGATGCCAAAAATATTATAGCATTAGTATCGCCTGCATCGATAGATGTATTGGATAAGGTAAGTGTTTTGGTTGCGTGGTCGTAAGTTACTTTACCTTTTATGCCGTTACCTGTAATGTTCGAGGCATTGTCGGAGGTTACCGTTATGCCCGCTACCCTTATCCCGTAATCGGTTTGTGCCGTTATAAGCCCGCAGGTAATAAGTCCTAAAAATACTAAAATGTGTTTTTTGAATAATTTTTTCATATGAATTAATCTTTTGAATTTATTATAATTTTTAGTTGTTGATTTTTTAGGGTTATTGTTTGATTTTTAATCAAATATTCTTGTTTTAGACACCAAATAATTTATCCTTTCTTGTGTTTATTGGTATTTAACGGACAAATTTAGTTAAAACATATATTATAGACAAATTTTTTTGGTAATTCTTTCAAAAAAAAATGATTACCTTTGGTTTTTAAAAAAATAATTAATAATATTAACACAAAACAATAGTAATTAGTTAGTTATGGCACAAGTATCAGAGCGTGGCAGGGTATTACCCGCATCGCCTATCAGGAAACTTACGCCTTTGGCAGATGCAGCCAAGCGTAATGGCATTCATGTACATCATCTAAACATCGGTCAGCCCGATTTGCCTACTCCCGAAATTGCTTTGGAGGCATTAAAGAAAATCGACCGTAAGACTCTCGAATACAGCCCTTCGGAAGGCTTGTTGAGCTTACGTAAGAAAATGGTTGAATATTACTCTTCTATCGGAGTGGAGCTCAATCCGAGCGAAATTATCATTACCTCCGGAGGGTCGGAGGCATTGATGTTCGGTTTTATGGCTTGTATGAACCCCGGCGACGAGATGATTATTACTGAGCCGGCTTATGCAAACTACCATTCGTTTGCACAAATGGCAGGTATCAAGGTGGTTCCGTTGATTTCCAAGATAGACAACGGTTTTGCTTTGCCCGATATTGCTGAGTTTGAGAAACTTATCACGCCCAAAACCAAAGCAATCCTTATATGTAATCCCAACAATCCGACAGGCTATACATACACCAAAGAGGAGCTTTACAAAATACGTGATTTGGTGAAAAAGTATGATTTGTTTTTGTTTTCGGACGAAGTTTATCGTGAGTTTTTCTATTCTGCCGAACCTCTTGTGTCTGCTCTTACTTTGGAGGGCATAGAACAGAATGTTATTCTTTGCGACTCGTTTTCAAAACGTTATAGTGAATGTGGTATAAGGGTAGGAGCTTTTATTTCTCGCAACAAAGAGGTTTGTTCTACGGTACTCAAATATTGTCAGGCACGCCTTTCGCCGCCATTGTTGGGGCAGATTGTAGCCGAAGCCTCTATTGATGCTCCCAAGAGCTATCTCGAAAATATGTATCAAGAGTATGTTTCGCGTCGTAACTTATTGGTAGAAGGCTTAAACAAAATTGAAGGAGTTTATACGCCGATGCCTAACGGTGCTTTTTATACCATTGCCCAGCTGCCTATCGACGATGCGGATAAGTTCTGTGCGTGGATGTTGTCGGATTTCAGCCACGAAGGACAGACCGTTATGATGGCTCCCGCAACAGGCTTCTATTCGGACAATAACAATGGCAAAAATCAAGTGCGTATTGCTTATGTGCTTGAACTTGACGAACTGAAAAAGGCTCTTGTCGTATTGGAAAAAGGTTTGGAGAAATATAATTCGTTGAACAAATAGTATGATGAAACGATAAATATCGCAAAGCATTGTGTTTCAGTCTTAAATACGATGCTTTGCGATATTTTTGTAAAAAATAATAGAGAAAATACTCAACACACATGGTTTCGGTAGATAATATTACGGTAGAATTTGGGGGCAATCCGCTGTTTGACAATATATCTTTTTTAATCAACGAAAAGGAGAAAATTGCTCTTATAGGTAGGAATGGGGCAGGTAAGACAACTCTGTTGAAACTTATTGCCGATAAAATATTGCCCGCATACGGTAATATATCGAAGCCTAAAAACCTCACAATAGGTTATTTACCTCAGCATATAAACATAAACGACACAAAAACCGTTTTTGAGGAAACCATCACCGCTTTTGAGAATATTTTTGCCATAAAAGAGAATATCGAAGCTATCAATGCCGAGCTTAGGGATAGAACAGATTATCAATCAGCCGATTATGCCAAACTCATAGATAGGTTTAATGTCGAGAATGAGCGTTGGCAAATGTTCAATACCGAAAGTATTGAGGCAGAGACCGAAAAAACATTGACAGGACTGGGTTTTTTGCGTTCCGATTTTGAGCGACATACTTCAGAGTTTAGCGGTGGCTGGCGTATGAGGATAGAGCTTGCCAAAATATTACTCCGAAAACCGGACTTGCTTCTGCTCGACGAACCGACAAATCATCTTGATATAGAGAGTATTAATTGGCTCGAGTCGTTTTTGAAAAATTCCAAAAGTGCCTTACTGCTTGTCAGCCACGACAAAGCTTTTATTGATGCCGTTACATCTCGTACTATCGAAATCTCTTTGGGAAAAATATACGACTATAAGGTAAATTACTCCAAATATTTGGAATTAAGAGCCGTAGATAGGGAAAATCAGATACGTGCATACGAAAATCAACAAAAACTTATAGCCGATACACAAGATTTTATAAACAGATTCAGATACAAACCTACCAAAGCGGTTCAAGTACAGAGCCGTATCAAGATGCTCGAAAAACTTGATTTGATTGAAGTGGAAGAGATTGACAAATCGAGGTTGAATCTAAAATTTCCACCTCCGCCAAGCTCAGGCACTTTACACCTTGATATAGAGAATCTTACCAAATCTTATGGCGAAAAAACCGTTTTGAAAAACATCAATTTGCAGATTCACAGAGGCGAAAAGGTAGCTTTTGTGGGTAAAAACGGCGAAGGCAAAACAACTATGGTAAAGTGTATAATGAGAGAGCTCGATTTTATGGGCAATCTCAAACTTGGTCATAATGTGAAGATTGGTTACTTCGCTCAAAATCAAGCTGCATCTCTCGATGATGAAAAGACAGTTTTTCAGACTATTGATGATATTGCTGTGGGAGATATTCGAACAAAAATTCGTAATATATTGGGTGCTTTTATGTTCGGTGGCGATACTGTCGATAAGAAGGTTTCGGTGCTTTCCGGAGGCGAGCGTAGTCGTCTGGCGATGATAAAGCTATTGCTTTCGCCAGTAAATATGCTTATATTGGACGAACCAACCAATCACCTCGATATTTCGGCAAAAAATGTACTGAAAGACGCCATACGCAATTTCCCGAGTTCGGCGATAATTGTAAGCCATGACCGCGATTTTCTTGATGGACTTGTGGATAAAGTATATGAGTTTTCAAATCAAAAGATTACCGAACACATAGGCGGAATAGAGGACTTTTTGAAAACAAAAAACTTCAATTCGCTCAATCGGATAGAGTTAAAAAAAACGGAAAAAACGGATACTCTCCCCAAAGAAACGTCCGAAAACAAACTCTCTTACGAAAAGCGTAAGGAGAATGCAAAACAGATAAAAAAACAGGAGAAGCTCATAGAGCAGATAGAGGAAGAGATAGCCTCTCTCGAACAAGAGGCTCTATCCATCGAAAATGAGTTTGCACAGGGCAATTCCTCCGACGAATTGTCGGTAAGGTATCACAAAACCAAGCATCTGCTCGACCAAAAGATGTACGAATGGGGGCTTTTGAGCGAAGAATTGGACACGATAAGGCAAAAGCATTTAATATAAAAAACAGAGGGATTAACCGAACGTTTCCCTCCGTTTTTTTGATGATAAATATCACATTATTGTTTTATAAATTTTTGAGTATGGTTGCCCACCTTTATCCAATAGATACCGTTGGCAAGATTCGAGAGCGAAACGGTAGTTTTTGAGTCCTCTATAATAGAGCTAAATACCGTACGACCGTCGGCTGATACGATATTCAAACCGGTACCTACCAAGTTGGTCGGCACTTCGAGGGTTACCACATCGGTAACAATGCTTGGATATACCGAGAGCTGCGACATCTTTACCGGTTCGATGTCGGTGTACGGTCCGTTGTCTGATCCGCTGTTTCTGTAATATACTCCCCAGCCTTTCGAATTGGCGATAGCAATATCACTTGCCGTGATTACATTTTGCTCGGCGGCATCGTTGGTAGTAATCACATAAAGTCTGCCATTTACTTTGTTTGGGAGATTATTGACGAGGTTGGTCATATTTTCGTCTTTAATCTTATTCATCTGGCAATAAACCTCTTCTAACTTTTGTGTGGGAGCCAGATTGATAGCCTCAAACTGATTGTTGGCGACAGAAAGCCTTGTGATGTTGGGAACTCCCGACAAATCGAGCGAAGACAGTTTGTTCTTTTGACAACCTAAAACTTTAAGATTCGTTACATTGCTCAGGGTAAGCGATGTAAGCCCGGTGTTTCCGCAGTTGAATTGCTCTATGTTGCCCTTGATAGTAACGGTTTGTGATTCGAGTATATAATTGCCCCAACCACCATTTACCAACTCTCCGCTAAGCCCCGACAGTTCCATATTAGGGTCTTGGGTATAAATCCATAACGACACGATAGAGCCTATCTGTTTTTCGGAGACAAAAGTAATAACACTCTCTTGTGCGGCTACATTGCCGGCAGAAACTGTCATTATTAACAGCATAATAAAAATAGTTAACTTTCTCATAAAAATAAATTTTTTAAATATTTGTAAATTAATTAGTTAATGATTTTGAAGTCTAAATATTTTTTTACCAAATCGGCTTTTACGACTTGTATTTTTACGTCGTCTCCTATTTGGTACCTCTTCTGGGTACGTCTGCCGATTATACAGTAGTTTTTTTCGTCATAAACATAGATATCGTCTTCGAGGTCGCGGATATAAATCATTCCCTCACACTTATTTTCATTTATCTCTACATATACGCCCCAAGTGCTTATACCCGAAATAACTCCGTCATAGATTTTGCCTATTTTGTCGGACATAAACTCTATCTGTTTGTATTTTATAGATGCTCTCTCGGCTTGTGCGGCAAGTTGTTCCATATCGGAGGAGTGTTTGCAAAGGCTTTCGTAATCGTTGTGGTCGGGTTTGCGGTGTGTCTTGTCGGTGTTGGTGTAGCGGGTCAGCAAGCGATGTACCATCATATCGGGGTAACGGCGAATAGGCGAGGTAAAGTGCGTGTAGTACTTCATAGCCAAGCCGTAATGACCGATATTTTCGGTGGAGTAGATAGCCTTTGCCATAGAGCGAATGGCGAGGGTCTCTATCATATTTTGCTCCTTTTTGCCCTCGATAGCATCGAGCAGATGGTTTATCGACGACGATACCGCAGTCTTTTTGCCTTCGGTCTTTATTTTGTATCCGAATTTTTTTATAAATGTGGCAAAGTTCGACAACTTTTCGGGGTTTGGTACGTCGTGGATACGATAGACAAATATTTTGGGTTTCTCCCTGTTTTTGGGCATACCGATGTGCTGTGCCACGTAGCGATTTGCCAGAAGCATAAACTCTTCGATTAGCTTGTTGCTATCTTTCGACTCCTTGAAATATACATCTATCGGCTTGCCGTTTTCGTCTATCTCAAAACGCACTTCGGAACGTTCAAAAGCGATAGCTCCCGAAGCAAAACGGATGTCTCTCAGTTTTTTTGCTAAATCGTTTAGCAGTAGCATCTCGTCGGCAAAGTCGCCCTTGCCTGTCTCTATTATCTCCTGTGCCTCTTCGTACGTAAAGCGACGATCGGACTTGATAACGGTACGAGCTATTTTATAATCGAGTACTTCGGCTTTGTCGTTGAGGCGAAATATACAGGAGTATGTCAGCTTCTCCTCATCGGGGCGTAGCGAACATATAAAGTTGCTCAAATGTTCGGGTAACATTGGCACGGTGCGGTCGACCAGATATACCGATGTGGCACGGCGGACAGCCTCTTGGTCGATAATACCGCCCTCCTGCACAAAGTGGGTAACATCGGCAATATGTACGCCAACCTCTATTGTGCCATCTTCCAGTTTTCGCACCGAAAGGGCATCGTCGAAGTCTTTGGCATCGCGTGGGTCGATGGTAAAAGTGGTTATCGAGCGGAAGTCGATACGGCGTTTTATCTCTGCCTCGTCGATTGTGGCGGATATTTTGTTTGCCTCATCTTCGAGCTCTTGCGGATATGAGTATGGTAGCCCAAACTCCGCCAGTATAGCGTGCATCTCGGTGTTGTTGTTGCCTGTATCGCCAAGTATATCTATGATTTCGCCTATCGGGTTTTCGTACTTGTCGCCCCAAACAGTGATAGAAGCAATACACTTCTGTCCGTTTTTTGCCCCTTTGGTCTTATCGGATGGAATGATAATATTCATCGGCAACTGCTTGTTGTTGGTCTTTAATACCGTAATACCGTGTTTTATGTCGATGATACCGACAAAATGTTCGCGGGCACGTTTGATGATTTCGATTACTTCGCCTTCAAGTTCCTTTTTCTTGCGTAGCGGGTAGAGCATCACTTTTACCTTGTCTCCGTTCAAAGCTCTATTCATCGAGCGTTCGGCAATAAAGATATGTTCGCTGCCGTCGTCGGGTACAAGGTAGGTTTTGTGAGCCACACTCTGACGGTCGATAGTGCCTGTGATATAACTCGCTTTGATATTAACGGCAAATTTACCTGTGGTAGTCTGACGCAATATCTTCTGCTCGCTCATATCGAATAGCAGTTCGTTGACGAGGTTTTTATCCTCCTTTTTGTTGATGCCTATTGCATGCGATACCTGTCGGTAGTTGTACGATTTGTTTGGGTTATTTTTATAGAAATCAGATATTTTGTTGATGATAATCTGAGTTTTGTTCTGTTTTTTTCTGCTCATTCTTTTGTTTTTTTAATTTATATCCGGTTTCTAAATTTAGTTTATTGGCGAAATATTGTTTAGTTATGTCTTACCTTATCCGATATTCGACGTATAAAGTGGCATTTACCCTTACCATACCTTTGTTTACAGATAAATAGGGTTTGGCGATGGGCAACGCTTCGTCGCTTGCAAGAGTTTTTTCATAGTGAATATACTCGTCTCCCACATTTGTATTGGATATTGTGGACGAAATCTGTACATTGCCCACTTTTATCACATCTTTTTTACTCTCTTTCAGACCTGTCAATAGTTTGTCGGCTAAGATATTGGCTTTGTTTAGAGCAACGAGATAAGCCTCGTTTTCCAAACTGTCTATTTTAGAGTGAGTGTAATTAAATTTGCTTATTTCGAGGTTTTTGTCCTCCAAAAATTCGGTATAAATCTCATCAATTTTGTCAAGGTTTCTGACCGTTACATAAGTGGTCAATGTACTACGATAACCCTCAAAAACTTGCGAATTATTTCTCCAAGTATAGCTTTTGTAAGAACTTATAGATGTGGTCTTAATATCATTTTGCTCAATGCCGAAAGCCAACAGCCTGTCGGTAAGTGTTTTAGATTTTTCGACCAAACATTTTTTCGACTCTGCAACCCTTGTACTCAAGCAATTGAGGTCAATTGTGAATGTAGCCATATCGGGCAGGGTTTCGACCTCGCCTTCGGACTTCAACATCATAGTTTTAAAACTCCTATCAGCCTTTCTGTCTCCACAGCCTACCAATAGGATAGTTGCCATAAGCAGTACGGCTATTGTCAAAACGGATTTTTTCATATCAATTATATTGTTTTTTATAAAATTATTTGTAACTTCTAAACCAGCTGTCGATTTTTAGACGCACAACTCCAAAAAGAGCCTCCGAGAATATGCCGCCACTCATCTTCGATACACCAAGTTCGCGATTGACAAAGATGATAGGTACCTCTTTGATTTTGAATCCATATTTGAAAGCCGTAAACTTCATCTCTATCTGGAAGGCATAACCTTTGAAACGGATACGGTCGAGGTCGAACTTCTCAAGCACACGGCGGGTGTAGCAAACAAAACCGGCAGTAGTATCTTTTACCTTCAATCCCGTAATAATCCTCACATAGATAGAGGCAAAGTACGACATCAATATCCTGCCTATGGGCCAATTGACCACGCTTACCAGATTATTGACATAACGCGACCCTACGGCTACATCGGCTTGACCGCTCGCACAGGCATCATAGAGGTTGAGCAAATCTTTGGGTGGATGCGAAAAATCGGCATCCATCTCGAAAATATATTGATATTCACGCTCTAACGCCCAGCGAAAACCCGCTATATAGGCTGTGCCGAGACCAAGTTTGCCGCTGCGTTGTACCAGATGAAGCGTATCGGAGAATTCCGCTTGCAGACGCTTTACTATGTCGGCTGTACCATCGGGCGAACCGTCGTCTATGATGAGTATGTCGAACTTACGAGGCAGGTCGAACACAACACGAATGATGTTTTCGATATTCTCTTTCTCGTTGTATGTGGGTATTATTATTACAGAATTGTTCATATTCTCAAATGTTTAATGGGTTAATGCTTTGTTGAGCTACAAAGTTATAAATTAATTTTTAAAATCAGTTGCTACTCTTCGTATTTTTTGCGGTTTCGGATAGCCTCTTCGAGCATATCGATAGTTTTTTTCATCGAAAAATAGCTCTCACCGCCCGCTGCATTAAGGTGTCCGCCGCCTTTGAACTCCTCTGCCATTTTGTTGGCAGGGAACGAACCTTGCGAACGGAACGATATTTTTATTTTGTCTTTGTCCTGACGTGCAAGTATCGAAATATCAATATCCTTTATCGAAAAAGGCATATTTACAAACCCTTCGCTATCGCCCATCTGAAAATTATACTGTTCGCATTCGGCTAACGTAAGACATATAAGCGATGCACGATGTTCGGGATATATACGCATCTTTTTTGACAAGCAATAACCCATAAGACGCATTCTGTCAACAGAATATGTGCTGAATACCTTGTTGAAAATCTCATCTTTATTTATACCTATTTTTAGTAATTTATTGATAATAAGGTATATTTCAGGGCTTTGCGAGTTGAACGAGAAATTGCCCGTGTCGGTCATCATACCTGTATAGATACATTCGGCTATGTTCAGATTGATGGATTGAAATTGCCCCATACGACATATAAGCCTGAATACCAGCTCCGATGTAGATGATATTTGCGGATACGATATGCACACATCGCAATTGATATCGGGGTCGGGGTGGTGGTCGATGAGTATTTTGGGTACATTCGACTCTGCGGCGGCATTTTTGAGCCAGTTGATACGGTTCAATGTGTTGAAATCGAGAAAAAACAACAATTCGGCATCGGCAATGGTACGCTCTGCGGCGGCATTGTCGTCAAGTGCTACCACAATGTTTTCGCTACCGGGCATCCATGCCAGAAATTCGGGAAACCTGTTGGGTACTACTATTTTTACATCCTTCTCTATTCCAAGCAGATACCAATACAACCCCAACGACGAACCTAAGGCATCTCCGTCGGGCGAAATATGTGTAAGAATGGTTATTTTTTTTGCGTTGTCAATCAGTCTTTGGGTTTGTGTAATTTTTTCTTCGGCTATTATTTGTGTTAGCATTTGTATTTTCTGTTTTTTTTGATAAATAAATTATATTGTTTTACTCCAATTCGCCTTTGCCTTGCCTAATAATCTCTATATCTTCGCCCGTACAATCGACTATTGTTGATGGTGTATGGTCGCCAAAACCGCCATCGATAATCAAATCGACCATATCCTCGTACTTTTCGATAAGAAGTTCGGGGTCTGTCTCGTATTCGGTAACATCGTCTGCCTCTATTACCGACGAGGTGAATATCGGGTTGCCGAGCGTGCGAACTATCTCCAAAGCGATATTGTTGTTTGGCATACGTATGCCTATGGTTTTCTTGTCTTTAAGGATTGACGGAAGACTTTTGCTACCGTTCAGAATAAAAGTAAAGGCTCCCGGCAGGTTCTTTTTCAGTAACTTGAACACATCGGTCGAAATCTTGGCATAATTACTGATATTGCTAAGGTCGTGGCACACTATTGCCATTCTGGACTTATTGATATCCAGATGCTTAATCCTGCATATTCTATCTATTGCCTTTTGGTTGAATATATTGCACCCAAAGGCATATACCGTATCGGTGGGGTATATTATTACACCGCCTCCTTCAAGTATCTCAACCGCCTTTCGTATAAGCCGTTCGTTCGGGTTTTGTTCGTAAATTTTGATATGCATAACAATGCGTTTTGGGTTATATAAAATTAGACACAAAGATAATTATTTTTTAGAATTAAGTAATTGATGAAACCTAAAAATGTAGTGATTTAGGTTTTTGAAAGGGTGTCTTTATAATGTGCCATAATATTTAATTCCTAACTCTTCATCAAATCGCTCATTATGCCGTCAGATACGAATATACCTTTTTCTGTTAGACGGAGGTGATTGGCGACGATTTCCAAAGTGCTGTTTTTTAGATACTTGTCGGCACATTTTAGGCAGTAATCGGCTAACGAAGCTCCGAAGTCGGATTTGAGACGGTTGAGTTCG
>JBGXXV010000018.1:0-14301 GCA_041814825.1 Bacteroidota bacterium
ACCTGTCTATTGACTGTAATAACGCTTGTAATTATATACTAATTCAGTCTCTGTATCAAGGTATTGCCCTTGATACAAAAACGGCACCAATAAGTCTATCATTTTAGATTTCATAATTTCGTCTCCGCAATTTCTAATTAATAGTTCTGCCTTTTACCTGTTTCCGATTTTGATTCTGAAAGTTATACTGCCACTTGCCCTGCAATGTGCGGGTGAGGATTATAATCTATCAGCTCAAAATCTTCGTATTTAAAGTCGAAAATAGAGCTTACCTCTTTGTTTAGTTTTAGTTTGGGCAACGGTCGGAAATCTCTTTTGAGCTGCTCCCTTACTTGCGCCAAATGGTTTTCGTAAATATGTGTATCCCCCAACGTATGGACAAAATCGCCCGCCTGCAACCCCGTTACCTGTGCCATCATACTCAGAAGTAGGGCATAACTTGCAATGTTGAAAGGTACGCCCAGAAACACGTCGGCACTACGTTGATACAGTTGTAGGCTCAGACGACCATCGGCTACATAGAACTGAAAAAAAGTGTGACAAGGGGGCAGATTCATATTTTTCAAATCGCCGACATTCCAAGCACTTACTATTATTCGCCTGCTATTAGGGTCTTCCTTTATAGCACGTACCGCTTCGGCTATCTGGTCGATAGTCTCGCCGTCATATCCCTGCCAGCTACGCCACTGATAACCGTAAATATGCCCCAAATCACCGTTTTTATCAGCCCATTCGTTCCAAATACGAACTCCGTTGTCTTGTAGATATCTTATATTAGTGTCGCCTTTTAGAAACCACAAAAGCTCGTGAATAATTGATTTTAAGTGCAACTTTTTGGTGGTCAGCAACGGAAATCCGTCTTGCATATCAAACCGCATTTGATGTCCGAATATACCTATCGTGCCTATACCCGTACGATTTGGTTTATATACTCCTTCGGATAAAATTTTATTTAATAAATCGTGGTACTGTCTCATACTTTATCCTATCTTTTTACTGCAATTATCACATAATGTATTAATAGAGGTTATATGTAGTTCTTAGTACCCTAAACTCAGTTCGGCGATTTATTTGATTGCATATCGCTTGATTCTCTTTCGATAGTTTTGATATAAATTCGGGAGTAAGCTCATCGCCCTCTTTTAGAAAAGAATAGCGTTGTGCCAAGAAAATATCCACTATTACAGGTTTGTTCTCTCCGTATCCTCTGGGCGTGAGCCTGTCTTTGGCTACTCCTGCATCAATCAGGTATTCTACGGCAGAGTTTGCCCGCTTTTGAGACAGCTCCATATTTGCGGCATCTGTACCTACACTATCGGTATGAGCCGACAGTTCGATTGTAATATTTGGATTGTCTTCGAGTAGTTTTACAAGATTATTAAGCTCTACCTCAGACTCTTTTGTGATATTCCATTTGCCAAACTCATAGAATATATTCTCCATTTTAACAGGTTTCGATATCGAAGGCAACATAAAATTGCGTTTAAAGACTCTGCTCTCCTTTTCATTTACGGTAGTGATACCTTTGGAAGAGTTGAGATAGCCTTTGTTTGAAGCCATCATTACGTAGTTTACATTTCCTTTGAGTTTTACTCTGTATGTGCCATTCTTTTTTGCTCTCTGCTTTATAATAGAGCCGTCGTTGCCTACTATCTTTACTATCGCATCAATAGGCTGGTTGTTTTCGTCGGTAACCATACCCTCTGCAAAAAATGTAACTTCCGGTAGCTCAAACCAGTATATATTGTCTAAGAATTTGTTGTTCCCTTTGTTTGACGAAAAAAATCCTTTGGCTTCGTCTGCCATAAAGGTTATTCCAAAATCGTCGTTGGGCGAATTCATTGGAGAAAGCATATTTTTTACCTGCCACCTGCCTTCATTATCTTTTTTAGCCATATAGATATCGAGCCCCCCAAATCCCTGATGTCCGTCGGAAGAGAAATATAGCGTACCGTCTGACGTTACAGACGGAAACATCTCATTACCTGTGGTATTGATACGTTCTCCCAAATTTTCGGGGACAGACCACCCACTGCTTGTTTTTTGAGATACAAAAATATCTTTACCTCCAAGACTTTCTCCGGGGTTATCCGACACGAAATAAAGCGTTTGTCCGTCGGGCGAAATAGCAGGATGAGCTACACTTATCGAACTGTCTCTGAATAGAATAATCGGTTGAGGCTCGGTCCACTCTCCTTCGCTACGAGTAGAGGCAGCAATATAAACGGCTCCTCTATTACCCGCATCAGCCAAAGAACGTGTAAAGAAAACACTCCTACCGTCTGCGGTAAACGAACAAACTCCATCGTCATCGGACAGGTTAAACTCAGCCATATATGTGGGTTTTTCCCAACGATTGGCATTGTTCCTTTTAGACACATACATATCGAAATTAAACTTACCTGTTATTTCGCTTTTTTTCTGTTTTTTAGACACATCTCTATTGGAAGTGAAAACTACATCGCCCGAAGTTCCCATAAAAGCAGGCGAAAAGCTCGAACTCTTTTTTGTGTTAAAATATGATGCTATACCTGTTTTGTATCGAGACGGTTGGTTGAGAAGCTCCCTGGCTCGTTCGGCTGATACTAAGCCGGCCAGAGCCTCCTTATGTGTGGGATTGGTTTGGAGGAATCGTTCGAAATTTTTAGAAGCACCCAAATAGTTGCCCATTACCATTTGTGTCTTTGCCATATTAAGAAAAACTATCGAATCTCTAAATCCTCCTTTTATTGCCCGATTGTAATAGTTCTCTGCCTTTTTCATATTGAAAAGCAATCTGTTGCATTCGGCTATTTTAAAATACACACTAGATTTTAATCGTTTTTTGCTTTGTGGAATCATACTCACGGCTTGCATATACTGTTTTTCTACCTTAAAGTATGCTCCCTGTTCGTACAATTTGTCTGATTTTGCCAAACGAGATTCTACGTTACAAGCACTTAATAGTGCTGTTATAAATATTAAAATAACTGTCCGAAATGAAAAAATCGAACAAAATACCAAATTATAACTTGCTTTATACAATCCCTGTATTTTAGTTTTTGTTCCGTTATCGTCTGTTTTAGGAATTTTGTTCATATCTTATTGCTTATTTTGTCATTATATAAATAATATATTGTGTTTTAGGCAAGCATTTTAGAGCCGGCTTTTTCTATCTTATCTTTTGCATATTCCAAATCTACATTAAACTTATCTTTGTGTTCCGAAGGAATATAAAACATAATATCAATCATAATAGCTTCTACTATCGACCTCAAACCTCTGGCTCCGAGTTTATATTCAATAGCTTTATCTACTACATAGTCAATCACATCACTATCAAATGTCAGCTCTACTCTATCCATTTTAAAAAGTTTTTGGTATTGTTTGATAATAGAATTTTTCGGTTCGGTAAGAATACGTTTTAGAGCTTCTCTGTCAAGTGGTTCGAGGTATGTTAATATCGGCAACCGACCTATGATTTCGGGTATAAGTCCGAATGCTTTTAGGTCTTGTGGAGCAATGTATTGCAGCAAATTGTTACGGTCTATCGATACCGTGGCTTTGTCTCTGAAACCGACTACATTGGTATTAAGTCGGCCGGCAATACGTTTTTCTATACCGTCGAATGCTCCTCCGCATATAAAAAGTATGTTTTTGGTGTTTACCTCTACCATTTTTTGCTCCGGGTGTTTCCGACCTCCTTGTGGTGGCACAAGTACTACAGAGCCTTCGAGCAATTTGAGCATACCCTGCTGTACTCCTTCGCCGCTAACATCACGTGTTATACTGGGGTTGTCGCCTTTGCGGGCTATTTTATCTATCTCATCTATGAAAACAATTCCTTTTTCGGCAGCAGCCACATTATAATCGGCAGCCTGCAAAAGGCGTGTCAGAATACTTTCTATATCTTCGCCCACATAACCGGCTTCGGTAAGTACGGTAGCATCTACAATAGTAAAGGGCACTTGTAATCTTTTGGCAATAGTACGCGCAAGGAGTGTTTTGCCCGTACCTGTGGCTCCTACCATTATGATATTCGATTTTTCTATCTCTACATCGTCTGTCTCTATCGCTTGTGATACTCTTTTGTAATGGTTATACACCGCTACCGAAAGGAATTTTTTCGCTTCGTCCTGTCCGATTACATATTGGTCGAGAAACTCCTTTATTTCGCGAGGTTTAGGTATGTCGGCACTATCCACTCTAAACTCCTTACCTCTACGAAACTCCTCTTCTATTATTTTATGAGCTGCCTCTGTACAAGTAGCACATATATTTACACCTATTCCCGATATCAATAGTCCGGCATCACGCTCGTTTCTGCCACAAAAATTACATACTTTGCTGTTTTTTGCCATCTCTTCTTTTTATATGTTCAAAAAAATGCAGGTTTTAGTCTTATAGAACTAAAACCTACACTAAATCAATGAAATTTACTTTTTGTTTTTGGTCAAAACACTATCGACCATACCATATTCGAGTGCCTCTTGGGCAGTCATCCAATAGTCGCGGTCAGAGTCTTTTTCTACCTTGTCGAAAGATTGTCCGGAGTGTTCTGAGATGATGTTGTAAAGTTCTTTACGAAGTTTCTGTATCTCACGTACGGTTATTTCCATATCCGACGATTGCCCCTGCATACCACCGCTTGGTTGATGTATCATCACCCGCGAATGCGGTAATGCCGAACGTCTGCCTTTTTCGCCTGCCACAAGTAGTACCGCTGCCATAGAGGCTGCTATACCCGTACATATAGTACCCACTTTCGACGATATGTACTGCATAGTGTCATATATACCGAGTCCGGCGTGCACCATTCCACCCGGAGAGTTTATGTAAATGGTAATATCTTTACCCGGGTCTGATGTGTCGAGAAACAATAATTGAGCTTGAATAACATTGGCTACATAATCGTCAATGGGTGTACCCAAAAATATGATTCTGTCCATCATAAGTCGAGAGAAAACGTCCATTTGGGTAATATTCAACTGACGCTCTTCCAATATTGTCGGCGAAACATAATAGTTGCCCTGTGCCGCCACAAAATTATCCAATGCCAAACCATTCATACCAAGATGTTTGGTTGCATATTTTCTAAATTCGTTATTTTGCATATCTGATTTTTGATTGTTATTAAAATTTTTAAACTTACAAAGATAAGATTTTTTTATCAAAATAAATATATCAATGCAAATCATTCGATATATTTTGACAATAATTCGGTATGTAATTGTTGATTATTTGTGTTGTTTGACACGATTAGTTCATTGATAACAAACACTTTGTTTTTTATCTATTATACTATAAATTAAAAATATTTTTTTGGTAATACGGGGGGAGAAAAATAACTAAAAATTCAGTTTAATACAGCGGCTTTAGCTGTCGGGCAGGGGCTTCACTACGGACAAAATGAGCATTAAGAACGATATTCGATTCGTTCGCATAAAGACAGTATTAAATTTGGAAGATAAATTAGTATTACTATAATGCCTAATGTGAGAAAAAAGAGAGTTCCTTCAAAAAGCGAACTCTCTTTTAATCAATCACTTATAGATAAACATTACTTACTCATCACCTCGTTGCAGATGTCGATAACCTCTTTTTCAAAACCGTCGGCTTTGCAAGCTATCTCACCGGCTTCGGCGAGCAGTTTGTCGGCTATTTCTCTGTTTTTTAGCCCCGAAGCGTTTATCTTCACGTTAAGATATGCTCCGTGAACAGCGGCACGAGCCATCAGAGCTCCCACTCCCGCATCCGATACCGAGTTGGGGTTACCCTCCTTAGCCATCTGTTTGACTATCGGAAACACCTCCAACGATGCCTTCATCGTCTCGAAAGGTATCTGTGTGGCGTACAGGGTAGCCTCTTCCATAGCCTTGGCACGAGCCGCCTTTTCGGCATCTGTGCTTTTGGGCATCGCAAATACGTCCATTATTTTGTTGAACGCATTGGTGTCTTCATCTACAAGATGTAACAGGCGTGCCATTACTTTTTGTCCTTCGGCGGCTATATCGGAGAAATATTGCCATTTGTCGTCCCAACCCGCTTTGTGCGACGAAAGATTAGCCACCATTGTACCGAGAGCAGCACCCAAAGCACCTGCATAAGCCGATATAGAGCCACCTCCGGGGGCAGGACTTTCGCTTGCCGTCTCTTCGGCAAAACCTTTGCAGGTGAGGTCGATAAGACGTTTTTGGTCGGTTTTTTCCATCAGATACTCGATAACTTTTTCTCGCGGATTGAATGGTTTGAGGTCGTCGAGACCAAGAGATTTAACGGCAATAAATATCAACTCCTCTTCGCTGATACCGACAGAACGTTGCTGTTTTTCGAGGAAATATTTTGCTGCATCTATCAGTACGCTTTTGGGGACAAGACCGACTATTTCGGTGCCGGTAACACGTACACCGCGTTTGCCCGCTGCACGACAAACCTCTTCAAAAGCCTTATGCAACGAAGTTTCTCTAATATCGGTGATATTCATCGACACTTGAGCTATTTTATACTCATCAATAAACCAGCCTATTGCCTTACAGCCTTTTAGCGTACCGGGTATATTGATTTGATTGCCGTTTTCGTCGAGCATAATTTTGCCTGTTATCGGATTGCCTTCACGTTTTGGACGACCCTTTTCGCGGACGTCGAAAGCGATAGCGTTGGCTCTGCGTGTAGATGTGGTATTGAGGTTGTAGTTTACCGCAATGAGAAAATCTCGTGCACCGACGGCAGTAGCTCCCGTACGAGCGGCTCTGTCGTTGAATTCCTTGGGACCGAAATCGGCTGTATCGCCTGTCTCAAAACGTTTTTTAAGTCCCTCGTATTCGCCTTTGCGACATACGGCAAGATTTTTACGTTCCGGTTTAAGAGCTGCCGACTCATAGGCAAAAACCGGTATTCCGAGTTCGTCGCCGATGCGTTTGCCGAGTTTGCGGGCAAGTTCGGCTGTCTCTTCAAGACTAATACCCGACACCGGTACAAGCGGACAAACATCGGTAGCCCCCATACGTGGGTGTTCGCCCTTGTGGTAACGCATATCGATAACCTCTCCGGCTTTCTTTACCGCCCGAAAAGCTGCCTCCAATACCGCTTCGGGCTCTCCTACAAACGTTACCACAGTGCGGTTTGTGGCCTGTCCGGGGTCAACGTCGAGCAGAGTGATGCCGTTTACTTTTTCAATCTCATCTGTTATCTGTTTGATAACCTCCATGTTGCGACCTTCCGAAAAATTAGGTACGCATTCAATAATTTGCTTTTGCATATAACTGTTATATGGTTTATGAATTAATTATTTTTCTATTTGTTGTTTATTAAACCCAAAGCACATAGTATTCGCTGACTTACAGAGAATTAAGATGCCTTATGCGTTTATTTTCAATGTAAAGTTTTTAATTTACAAAGTTAAACTAAATATATGAACCTATCAACTATCTTTTGTTAAAATACAAGCAACTTATTTTTTTGTAAATTATTTGCATTTCTAAAAAAAACAATTAATTTTGCATATAGAAACAATAAAATGAAATAATTTTATTAATCTAACAATCAACAACGAATATTGTTGAAAGAATTTATTTATTAACATCTAAAGTTTAAGTTTTATGAAAAAAAACACAAGAAAAATTTTATTACTGGCACTACTACTTGTTACAGGCATCTCTTCTACTCTTTTTGCACAGCAATCGGGCAGAGAGACAACAGAGTGTGTCAATCGTTATTGGCAGTTTTCGCTTCGTGGCGGATATGATTTCAGCCCCACCGAAGATATGGCTCGTTATCTGAATACCAAAGGCGGATTTAATATAGGTTTTGGTTTAGACCACTATTGGAAATGGTTTGGTTTGGGAGCCGATTTGGACTATATCAACAACAATACAAACATTGCTCTGACAGATGCTCAACTTAAGAGCGGAACGTATGCAAACTGGAATTGGATAGAGAACACCGGCCCTCTAAATCGTCTTTTTATTGGTATAGGTCCGAGTTTCAGACTACCTGCCTCGTGCTGTCCCAAATTTACCGCAGAGCTTAATACTCGTGCGGGTATAACTCGTATTGCCGGTAGCAATGCAGAGTTGTCGGCAATACAATCGGGCGTAGTAACACCTACCCGTATGTACACCTTTCAAGAGTATGATGTGGCTTCGTCTTTTGCTTTAAAAGGACAGTTGCGTCTTACGTATTTCTTTAACAAAGTTTTTGGTCTTAGTGCAGGAGCATACTATTTGCATAACTTCAACGTAAGTCATTCGGACAATGTAAGCACTCATTTGGCTAATCATCTATCTACCAGTGCCGGAACCGCAACTCGCAAAAACGACTTGGCTTCTTTTGGCGTATTCGGAGGACTTACTTTCCGTATCTGTACCGAGAAAAAAGTATTTTTACCACCTGTACCTGTCCAAAAAGCTACCGTGTCTGAATATACGGTAAAAGGAAGAATAACAGACGGTGAGACAAATGCTCCTGTTAGAGCAGCTGTGGTAACTCTAAAAAACAACACGGACAACACAGAATCTTCATACAATGTGAACAACAATGGAGAATACACTGTCAAAATGCACAAAGACAAGGCATACACACTTAGTGCTACAGCCAAAGATTATTTGCCTTCGGAAGCTAAAACATTCGGCAAAAACCAATATGACCCTGCAAAAACATCGACGGTAAGTCATAACATAACCCTGCAAAAAGAGCCTAAAAAACCTGCTCCAACAGAATATAAAGTAATAGGTAAAGTGATGTCGGAGGATAGCGATGAGCCTATTGCGGGCGCTATTATATCTGTCGAGAACAATACTAATGGTACTCAACACAACGTCGTGGCAAACCGTAACGGAGAATATACCGTTGACCTCAAAGCATACGAAAAATATACATTAAGTGCTTCGGGTAAAGGTCATTTGCCTTCGGAATCAAAGGTATTCGAAAAGAATCAATATGACCCCGAAAAGAATCCGACAGTTGAACATAATATGTATTTGACTCCGGTTAAGGTAAATGAGGCAATTCGTTTGGACAACGTACATTACGACTTGAATAAAGCAACCATACGTTCTGACGCACGTCCTGAACTTGATCGTTTGGTAAAATATCTAAAAGATAATCCGACCATACGAGTAGAGATGTCGTCGCATACCGACTCTCGTGGCTCGGCTGCTTACAATCAACGTTTGTCAAAACAACGTGCAGATGCAGTAAAAGCGTATCTTGTTCAAAACGGTATCGATGCTTCTCGCATAATATCTGTAGGATACGGCGAAACAAAACTTTTGAACAAATGTAAAGACGGAGTTCAATGCAGCGACGAAGAACATCAAGTAAACCGTCGCACAGAGATGAAGGTAATATCTGCAAACTAAACAGGATTGTTGATAATATAATATATTATAAAATACAAAGGAGCTGGGCTAATAACTCAACTCCTTTGTATTTTGGGTATAATCACAAAAGGTGTATATCGCTATAAATATTTTAGTTTTCTCTTTTTTGAAAAAATAAAGAAATAAAAACTCTTAATTGAAAAAAAATTAGTAACTTTACAATCTTTTTGAGGAAAGATTTTTCTGAATATTTTGATAGTAAACAACAATATAACATAGATGATTGAACAAGAAAGACTTATAAGAGTTGATATTGAGGAGCAAATGCGGTCGGCATACATTGACTATTCGATGTCGGTAATTGTTTCTCGTGCTTTACCTGATGTAAGAGACGGTTTTAAACCTGTTCACAGACGTGTATTGTACGGAATGAACGAATTAGGTAATACAAGCGATAAACCCTACAAAAAGTCGGCACGTATAGTAGGTGAAGTAATGGGGAAGTATCATCCGCATGGCGACTCGTCTATTTATGGCACTCTGGTACGTATGGCTCAGCCTTGGGCTATGCGTTATCCTCTTGTTGACGGACAGGGTAATTTTGGCTCGCTCGACGGCGACGAACCTGCGGCTATGCGTTATACAGAGGCACGCCTTATGAAGTTGGCCGAAGAGATGTTGTACGATATAGACAAAAATACCGTTGACTTTAAGTCTAACTTTGACGAAACTCTAAAAGAACCCATAGTATTGCCTGCACGTCTTCCCAACCTTTTGGTAAACGGCTCTTCGGGTATTGCGGTAGGTATGGCTACCAATATGGCTCCTCATAACATTTCGGAAACAATAGATGCGATAATAGCCTATATAAAAAACCCTCAAATCACCGTAGATGAGATAATAAAACACATAAAAGCACCCGATTTCCCTACGGGTGGTATAATATACGGATATGCAGGTGTCCGTGAGGCGTTTGAGACCGGACGGGGACGAATTGTCATTCGTTCCAAATGCGAAATAGAGACTACATCTAACGGACACGACAAGATAGTCGTTACCGAAATACCTTATATGGTCAATCGTGCCGAGCTGATAAAGGCAATTGCTTCTCTGGCAGAGGAAAAAAAGGTAGAGGGCATATCAAATATCAACGATGAGTCGGACCGTAGCGGATTGCGTATAGTTATTGATATCAAACGAGATGCGAATGCCAATGTTATATTGAATAAACTTTATAAATATTCACAACTTCAAAGTTCGTTCTCGGTAAACAACGTCGCTTTGGTGAAAGGACGACCCAAAACACTGAATATCATTGACTTGATTAGCAATTTTGTAGAACATCGTCATGAGGTGGTTACTCGTCGTACGCAATTTGAATTGGATAAGGCACTCGAAAGAGCCGAACTGTTAGAGGGATTGATGATAATTCTCGACAATCTCGATGAGGCTATTCAAATAATTCGCGACTCCAAAACACCGTCAGAGGCACAAGAGCGACTAATAGTCCGCTTTACTCTTACCGAACGACAAGCCTCTTATGTAGTAGAGCTTAGATTGCGACAACTTACCTCAATGGAACAAGACAAGTTACGCTCCGAATACGAAGATTTGTTGAAACGCATAGAGGATTTGAAAGACATACTTGCCAAGGTCGAAAGACGTATGCAAATAATCGAAAACGAACTTGTAGAACTAAAAAACAGATTTGGCGACAACCGTCGTACCGATATTGTCTATGCCGCCGAAGATATGAATCCGGAAGATTTCTATGCCGACGACCAAATGATTATTACAATATCGCATCAAGGATATATCAAGCGTACTGCTCTTGCCGAGTTTAAGACCCAAAATCGTGGGGGTGTGGGCTCCAAGGGCGGTGCTACCAAAGACGAAGATTTTATCGAATATATCTACCCTGCCACAATGCATAACTATATGTTGTTTTTCACACAAAAAGGTAAATGCTACTGGATGAAGGTATATGATATTCCCGAAGGAAGCAAAAACAGTAAAGGTCGGGCTATACAGAATATGCTTAATATTGAGCCCGACGATAAGATAAATGCTTTTATCAGGGTAAAAAATCTGCAAGACCCCGAATACAATACTAATCACTATTTGGTCTTCTGTACCAAAAATGGCATAATCAAGAAGACGCGTTTGGATGCATATTCTCGTCCGCGTCAGAATGGAGTCAATGCCATTACTATCAGAGAAGACGACCAAGTTATACAGGTTCGCCTTACCGACGGCAATAGCGAAATAGTGATAGCCAACAGAGAGGGACGTGCAATTCGTTTTCATGAGTCGAAGGTACGCGAGATGGGCAGAACAGCTACCGGCGTAATAGGTATGACTCTGGACACGGACAATGGTGATGAGGTAATAGGTATGGTCTCTGTATCCGACAAAAAAGATACCATACTTGTGGTCTCCGAAAAAGGTTACGGCAAACGCTCGCTCCTTGACGAGCTCGACGAAAACGGCGAGGTCAAACTTGACGAACAGGGTAATCCTACCGCTATATACCGTATTACCAACAGGGGAGGTAAAGGCGTTAAGACTATCAATGTTACCGAAAAGACCGGCAAACTTGTATCCATTAAGCTCGTGGACGACAATAACGATATAATGATTATCAACAAAAGCGGTATGACTATACGTATGCACGTGTCGGATATTAGAGTAATGGGCAGAGCCACGCAAGGGGTACGCCTTATCAACCTCGAAAAACGCAATGACGAAATAGCGGCAGTATGTAAGGTAGATGCAGATAATGCAGATGATGAGCCAAATACCGATAATGGAACAGAAAATAATAGTTTAGAATGACAAAGTTTATAATGGAGTTTAAAAGTTGCGAAAATTATATCCGTTCAAGATGCAGAAATGAGAAAGAGTTTGATTTTATCAAAAAAAACTGTTTCGGAAGTAACATTCTGGAATTCGGTATGTTGAGATACAACTAAACAATGGACAAATTCTAACTTACGGTAGTATATAATGATATAAATAAGACTGAAAAATATTAACCAAAAAATAATAATTTTAAACAATAATTACCAATGAAAAAGATCTTTTTAATGTTATTGATGAGTGTAATGGTAACCTCGGTTGCTATGGCTCAAGTGAAAAACGTCAAAAAAGCATATAAGCTTTCGGAAGCGTATGAAAACCCCGATTTTTATGAAGCCGAAGCTCTTATAGAGCCGGCTCTTACCGACCCGTCAACGGCAAACGACCCTTATACATGGTGGGTAGCCGGTCATATCTACGACAGGAAAATTGCTTGGGAAAACGAAAAATTGGCTTTGGGTCAGTCTGCCGACAGAGATTTGCAAAACGAATCGGCTTACAAAGCTTACGACTACTTTATAAAAAGTGCAGAACTCGAAAAGAACCCTGATGCAAAAGGCAAAATATCCGATAAGTACACAAAGAAAATCGCTGCTACTTTGGCATGGTACTACAAAAACTTTTTGATATTCAACCACGGTTTAAAAAGTACGGAATATGAAGACTACGAAACTACCGTAGATGCTTTGGAAAAACACCTTTCAATAGTTGATTTGCCTTTTATGAAAGATTACAAAGGTAATAGCGATGCTCCAAAACCCGTAAAAGATACTAATTATTACAAAATAAAATACTATTCGGCTATTTACTCGTCTCTTGGCAACAAAAACGACGAAGCGATAGAGAAATTTCAAGCGATAAAGAATAACGGCTATAAAGAGAGCGAAATCCATCAATATCTTTATAACATATACAACGATAGAAAAGATACCGTTAATATGCTTAAAATCCTAAACGAAGGTATCGAAAGATTTCCTAATGAAGTTGTTTTCCTCGGTTTGACAATAAATATCTATCTCGAACAGGGTAAAAAGCAAGAGGCTTTGAGTTTGCTAAACAAAGCCATAGAACGCAACCCTGCCAATGCCGAATATTATACAATAAGAGGACAGATCAATAGAGACCTTGGCAATGGAGAAGCTGCTCTTAGCGACTACGACAAAGCGATATCGCTCAACCCCAACAAAAGCATATATTACTACAATAAAGCCGAGTTCCTATATTATAAAGGTCTCGACATCGATGCGATAGCCTCAAATACTCCAAACAGTGCTGAGGCAGGCAGACTCAGAACTCAAGCAAAACAGTATATTGACAATGCCAAACAAAATTTCACTAAATCATTACAGATAGATGCAAATCATTTGGAGTCTCTGAAAATGCTTCGTAATATAGCAACTCGCGAAGACAATCAAGCAGAATACGATAGTTTGAATAAACGTATCAAAGAATTAGAATAAAAATTATTGGTTTCGCCATAGAGTAATGGTTCGAGATAACTTTATAAAGACCTGTCTTTGTAAGTTGTCTTGAACCTAATTTTAATATGGAAAAAGTTATTGAAAAAATATCAGATAATTGGCACAAAAATTCAGGTGCCAGCATTCAAGATATATCAACATTAGAAAGTAATCTCAATATTGTATTCCAAAATGATTATAAGTCATTTATCCAATGGAGCAATGGAGGGGAGGGAGAAATCGGAGTTAACTATATTTCTTTATGGAAAATTGAAGATATAGTAGCATTAAATGACGATTATCAAATTCAAAAGTACTTGACAAAAGATTATTTGCTTTTGGTACAGATGGAGGAGGGATATGTTATGGTTTCAATATTAAAGAGGGCTTTTCTGTTTTTAAATGTCCACTTGGAGATTTAGATATTAATGAGGCATCTATTATTGCAGAATCATTTACAAATTTCTTTACAAAAGCGATTAGAGAAGAAATTTAGTGAAGGTAATACTCCAAATCGAGAATTGTCGAAATAATTATCAGATTATCAAAAATAAATTTAGAGATTAAGCGTAAAGGCAGGGATATTTTCCTTGCCTTTATTTTTATTTCAAAAATAAAATGTAACTTTGCCGAGAGTTCTTTGAATTTGTAGGATTTTTGGGACGGCAATGTGCTGCTGCACG
>JBGXXV010000019.1:0-9930 GCA_041814825.1 Bacteroidota bacterium
CGTTTAGCTCACAAGTCCGATGTGGGTCGAGCCGAAAGCGTGCCGCAATTCTTTTTTTGCTAACTTTTTATTCTTATAAAGAAAAAAAGTTAGTCGGGGTTTGGGGCGGATAGCCCCAACCTAAGAGAAAAGAAAACGAGATTGGAGCTTTGGAACGATTGATAATATATTGTACAGTAATGAAATTTTACAAACAAAAAACTGAAATTCAAAAAGCTATCACACTAATTTTTTTTTAAAAAATTTTTATCGGACACTGATAATATATTTATCTGTTATTTTTACTAAGGAACTCTTTTATCCCCCGTATTATCAAAACGAGGACGACATTAACCTAACTCCATATCAGCGAAAAAAATCAATAGTAATGGAAGATTTTAAACACTTGCATGAAATTTTTGGTATATGTGGTTTGGTATTGTTTCTACATATTACGATAAATTGTTGTATTTTTGTATTCTAATAAATGTAATTTGATACAGATGCACTCAAAAGAGGAAATTTTGGACTCTTTCTCTAAGTTACTCGATGTGATGAGCGATTTAAGAGAAAAATGCCCTTGGGACAAAAAGCAGACTTTTCTTTCGTTAAGAAACAACACCATAGAGGAGGCTTTTGAGCTATCCGATGCCATTCATAAAGGCGATATGGGACAGATAAAAAAGGAGCTTGGCGATGTTTTGCTACACATAGTTTTTTACGCAAAAATGGGTAGCGAGACAGGCGATTTTGATATAAAAGATGTCTGTGATACGTTGGTCGAAAAACTTATTTTCCGCCATCCGCACATATATGGTAACGTCAGTGCCGAGACTTCGGAGGAGGTAAAACAGAATTGGGAGGAGCTAAAACTCAAAGAGAAAGACGGTAACAAACGGGTTTTGAGCGGAGTGCCTTCTGCCTTGCCTGCTATGATTAAGGCGAGCCGAATACAGGACAAAGCCGCATCGGTAGGCTTTGACTGGGACGAAAAAGAGCAGGTTTGGGATAAGGTAAAAGAAGAGATAGAGGAGTTTGGGCAAGAGCTAAAAAATGGAAACACTCAAACAATGGAATCCGAAATGGGCGATGTCTTTTTTGCTCTAATTAACGCAGCACGTCTCTATGGAATAAACCCCGAAAATGCGTTGGAAACTACCAACCGTAAGTTTATATCGCGTTTCGAATACCTCGAAGACAAGACTATAAAACAAGGTAAGCACCTCAAAGATATGTCGCTCGACGAAATGAACGATATTTGGGAGGAGGCAAAGAATGTAGAAGATAGATGATTTTCAGCGATATGTGAAAAATCGTAGTAGATATACAGCTATATTTTTGTTCTAAATGAAAAATAATATTAGCAAATCGCGTACTATTACTTTCTACCTCGACTATCAGCCGGTAGCCGAGAGTGTTAATGTCGGTATCGTTGGGTCGTGCGAGATGCTTGGCAATTGGAATAATCCTATAAATATGAACAACGTAGGCTTTCGCTCGTGGAGTATAGTGTTAGACTACGATATGTTGCCTGAATGTTTTGAGTATAAGTTTGTACTCTCCGATAGTCGTACAAGACAGATAACACTTTGGGAAGAAGGGGGTAACCGTACTTTCGCAAAAGAGAATACGGCACCGGATAGTAGATGTAAAGCCGTCTTTCGTGGTTTGCTCACGTGGCACGGTGCAGGTGTGGCAATACCCGTTTTTTCACTCAGACGCAGAAATGGTTGGGGTGTCGGTGAGTTTACCGACCTTTGCACATTAGCCGATTGGTGTAGTATGACACATCAAAAACTAATACAGATATTGCCTATAAACGATACAAACACGGTAATGGACGACAGCGACTCATATCCGTATCGCTCTGTTTCGGTTGATGCTCTAAATCCGATTTATTTAAATATCGAAAAAATTGGCAAAGTAACTTGCTCGGATTTGCAAAAAAATATAGAAAATAGACGTTTGCGACTTGATGCTATGCCAAAGATAAGCTACTCTGAGGTTTTGCGACTAAAGCTACAAGTGTTGAAATATATATATAGAGAACAGCGTACGGATAGTAAAATTTGGAGCAAAACGGCGAGGCTACTACGCAAGTTTGAGCAGAATAACAGCTGGCTTATGCCATACGCAGTGTTTCGTTGTCTTATGGACGATTTTGGTAGTTGCAAGTTCGATGAGTGGGGCGAATATGCTCGTTACAGTTATGTGAAAATGAAGCAATACGCAAAAGATAATGCCGAGAATGTTGAGTTTTATTACTTTGTTCAGTATCATCTTTTTGAGCAACTTAAAGAGGTTAAAGAGTATCTGAACAGGCATTCCGTATTGTTGAAAGGTGATTTGCCTGTGGGAATAGGGAGATATAGTGTAGATGTTTGGCGTTATCCCGAACTGTTTAATACCGACAAACAGGCAGGTGCTCCGCCTGATGACTTTTCGGACGATGGGCAAAATTGGGGTTTCCCAACCTACAATTGGGAGAATATGGCAAAAGACCGATACCGTTGGTGGCGAGAGCGTTTCGGTTATATGGGGCGGTTTTTTGATGCTTTGCGTATCGACCATATTTTGGGATTCTTCCGTATATGGGAGATTCCTCAACCGCTCAAAAGCGGACTCTTGGGCTACTTTTCACCCTCTCTGCCGTTGAGCAAGGAGGAAATTGAGGTTTGTGGCATAATGCCGAACAGCAGTAATACTATATTTTATCAAAACAATAATGAAACAGCGTCTGCCGACACTTTATTTATAGAAGACCCATACAAGCCGTTTCATTATCACCCTCGTATAATGGCTTACAAAACAAGTGTCTATCAAAAGCTGACCGATGGACAACGCCAAGCATTCGACCGACTATATGACGACTATTTCTATTATCGCCACAATGAGTTTTGGACTCAGGGTGTGTTAGACAAACTTCCCGAAATACTTGAATCTACCGAAATGCTTGTCTGTGGCGAAGATTTGGGAATGGTGCCAACCTCTGTGCCTGATGTAATGAGGAGGCTAAATATTCTTTCGCTCGAGATATTCCGTATGCCCAAAGAGTTTGGACGTGAATTTACGGATATAGCCAAAGTGCCTTACAATTCGGTTATCTCCACAGGTACACACGATACTTCCACTCTTAGAATGTGGTGGGACGAAGATAGAGATAAAACGCAACGCTTTTATAATGAAGTGCTTATGCTCGATGGTAATGCTCCAAAACGATGCACCGCCGATATTGCAAAAAAAATATTATCTTTACTTCTCGCCGCTGATGCGATGTGGGCTATATTGCCTATGCAGGACTATATGGCAATAGATGATACTGTTGCGGCTGACGATATTGAATCGGAACGAATCAACTGTCCCGACAATCCGCACCATATTTGGAGCTATCGTATGCATCTGTGTATGGAGGATATTTTGGAAAAGAAAGATTTTGTAGAAACACTTAAACAATTGATAATAATTAATAAAAGATGAATTATAGAATATTAATAGTACTTGTAAGTTTTGTTCTTTGGAGTAATAGCATAATTTTCGCTCAAACTACTGGCAACGCACCTTATGTAGAGGAGATAAATAGGCTGTTTGACAAAATAATTAAAGAGAAAAATGATAAAAACAGGATTTTGCTCAATGATTCGGTTTATGCGGTGTTAGAGCGTGTACTTCGTCAAAGCAATTCGTTTGCTTTACCGTTTGATAGTGTGCGTTATATTGGTAAGGTGGTAGCCTCCGACCGTGCTGTGGCTGTATATTCGTGGATGGTACCGCTTAATGAACAAACTATATATAATGTGGTATTTCAGAAATCGGACGGATATTTTTTTTCGATGAAAAAAATATCTTCTACCGAAGGAGTAGTCGAACAGCAGCTATATTATCCCGAAAACTGGTATGGAGCTTTGTACTACGATATTATTCCGTTTAAGGTTGATAAACAAAACTTGTATGTTCTGCTCGGTTTACGCAATAGGCAAGTAGCCAATCAAAAAGTGATTGATGTGCTTAATTTTTATGATATTGAGCCTATATTGGGTTTTCCTGTTTTTGAAAAAAAGGAGTATAGCGACCGTTATCGAAAAAATATCAAAGTAGTGAGAGGCAGAGTTGTTTTTGAATTCGACAATCGTGTGGCTATGTACCTTGGATATAATGCGGAAAAAAAACAACTCGAATTTGATAACCTTTCGCCTATGGAGGTAGAAGATGGTAAGGTAGTGTCGTACGGACCCGACTTTTCGGTCAATGCGTATCGTCTGAAAAATGGGAAATGGATTTTTGTAGATGATATAAAGGTGAATAATAAAGCAACAAGATAAGATACACAAAGTCGATTTTATCTATATTTTATATAATAGATAATTAATTAGCGTTAATTTTGCCGAATTAATTTCATACAGGACAATATATTTATGCATAATTCGATTAATTATAGAATTGGCGAGCGTGTTAGGAGGTTTGTTATCATATTTTATCCGCCGTTTAAAAAAATGTGTTCCGAACAGTTTTTTGTTTATGGCGTATGTGGTGCTGCCAATACATTGTTCAGCTGGTTTTTATATTGGTTTTTGTACAACTTTGTGTTGCAAAAAGAGAATCTCGATTTGGGTATTGTTGTTTTTAAACCTCATATAGCAGCGTTTTTTATACAGTTTGCCATTACTTTTGTCAGCGGCTTCTGGTTGAATCGTTATGTGAGTTTTTCGACTTCTTCTTTGAAAAAACGAGTGCAGATACCACGTTATTTAAGTGTGGTAACAACTTGTGTCTTGATAAACTACTGGGGATTAAAACTTTTTGTAGAGGTTTTGGGTATCTATCCCACTCCTTCGCAAATGTTGAATACGGTGGTTACAACAGCTTTCAGTTTTTTTGCACAGAAGCATTTCGCATTTAAAACCAAATAACGGCGAATATTATTTTTCATTTTTTGTTTGTAAACAAAATTTTATTTATAAATTTGCTTTATGAAAATAAAAATGTAGTACATTTGCACAAAATTTTCAGGAAACATCAAGTTAGTTACTATAAATACTTTTTGTAAAATTGATTTTATCGGAGGAGTTAAAAAAGAAGTTTGGGTTTGATACCTTCAAAGGTAATCAGGAGGCTATCATCAATAACGTGCTTGCGGGCAAAGATACTTTTGTACTTATGCCCACAGGTGGAGGCAAATCGTTATGTTACCAACTCCCGGCGCAGTTGTTAGACGGAGTGGCTATTGTGATTTCGCCTCTTATAGCTCTTATGAAAAATCAGGTAGATGCTATCCGTACCTTTTCGGAGTTTGCCTCTATTGCCCATTTTCTGAATTCGTCTTTGAAAAAAGACCAAATCGAAGAGGTAAAAAAAGATGTTTTGGCGGGCAAAACCAAACTCCTTTATGTAGCTCCCGAATCGCTTACCAAAGACGAGAATGTAGAGTTTTTGCAAAAAATAAAAGTCTCTTTTTATGCCATTGACGAGGCTCATTGCATATCGGAGTGGGGACACGACTTTCGTCCCGAATATAGGCGTATAAGGCAGATAATCAATCGGATAGGGCAAGCCCCTATTATCGCACTTACAGCAACGGCTACACCGAAAGTTCAGCAAGATATTCAGAAAACACTCGATATGAACAACGCTACCGTCTTCAAGTCGTCGTTTAATAGAGAAAATCTATACTACGAAGTGAGGATGAAGTCGCAGAATGTTGAAAGAGACATTATTAAGTATATAAAAAGTCAAGGCTCCAAATCGGGTATAGTGTATTGCCTCAGTCGCAAGAGAGTGGAGGAGTTGGCAGAGTCGCTGTGTATCAACGGTATATCGGCATTGCCATATCACGCCGGATTGGATGCTGCTGTGAGAAGTCAAAATCAGGATTTCTTTTTGATGGAGAAATGCGATGTTATCGTGGCTACCATTGCCTTTGGTATGGGTATCGACAAGCCTGATGTTCGCTATGTTATTCATAATGATATTCCCAAAAGTCTTGAAGGCTATTATCAAGAGACCGGTAGAGCAGGCAGAGACGGCGGAGAGGGCAATTGCATATTATTCTACAACAGAAAAGATTTGCAGAAGTTGGAGAAGTTTATGCAAGGCAAGCCTATTTCGGAGCAAGAGATAGGCAAACAGTTGTTGTTGGAGGCAGCTTCTTATGCGGAGAGTTCGATTTGCAGACGTAAGATGCTCCTACACTATTTTGGCGAAGAGTATTCTATAGATAATTGTTGTAATTGTGATAATTGTTTACACCCCCCAAATATGACAGACGCAAAAGATTTATTATGTGCAGTATTAGAGTTGATTTCTACCCTTGGAGGTAAGTTCAAAGCAGAGGTCATCATTGATATTCTTACAGGTAAAGAGAATGTCGAGACAGATGCTTATCATTTCGACGAATTGGAATTGTTCAATTCGGTAAATAATGATGAAGTTAAATTGTTGCAACCGGTGATTCGTCAAGCTATAATTGACGGCTATATTACCAAAAAGATAGAAAACTACGGGATATTGAAGATAACGAAAAAAGGGAAAGATTTTTTGAAGAGTCCCCAAGAGTTTAAGGTAGCTCAAGATGAGGAGTTTAACGATGATGACGATGTAGATGTTATTGTAAAAGGCGGAGGAGGTTCGTCTGCTTTGGATGCAGAGCTTTTTTCTATACTTAAAGATTTGAGAAAAAAATATTCAAAAAAACTCAATTTGCCTCCATTTGCCATATTTCAAGACCCATCGTTGGAAGCTATGTGTACTACATATCCTATTACTTTGGACGAATTGCAAAATGTACCGGGTGTAGGGGCAGGCAAAGCAAAAAACTTCGGACAGGAGTTTATTGATGTTATAGCCCGCTATGTAAAAGAGAACGATATAATACGTCCCGAAGATCTCCGAATAAAGACTGTTGCCAACAAGTCGAAACTGAAACTCGAAATAATTCAGGCTATCGACCGTAAAGTGGCTCTCGACGATTTGGCAATTTCAAAAGGCATAGAGTTCCCCGAATTGCTCGACGAAATAGACGCTATTGTGTTTTCGGGCACAAAGATAAATATCGACTATTTCCTCGAAGAGGTAATGGACGAAGAGATGATAGAAGAGGCTTTTGACTATTTCAAAAATAAGGCGGAGACAGACAATATAGATGCCGCAATAAAGCATCTCGGAGAGAACGACTACTCTCGCGAAGAGGTAAGGCTTGTCAGGATTAAGTTTTTGTCGGAAGTAGGTAATTGACCTATATAGAATGAACTAAAAATTGAATTAATAGTTGTTATTGAGAAGGATATGCCCACGCGTCATATCCTTTTTTACGATATTGTACCACGATGTGTTCAAAGTAGTAAAAAAGTTTTCGCATACAACATCAATAAAATTTCAGCACCTTAGCAAGAAAATCTATGCTTTTAACTCGTGTACATATCGTACAACATATAAAAATCCGCAATAAATAATTGTCTAGCAAAAAAATTATTAACTTTGCAGATGCGTTTGCGTTTGTGTATGTAAACAACGTTACCAAACATATATCGGAATAATTAATTTTAAAATAAATCATTATAAATTATGAGTAAAGAAGTAGTAATAGTCTCGGCAGCACGTACGCCCATAGGTAGTTTCAACGGTTCGTTGTCGGGTATGTCGGCAGTCGAAATCGGTGTAATAGCGGCAAAAGAGGCAATACGCCGTGCAGGTATCACTCCCGACCAAATCGACGAAGTGGTAGCAGGCAATGTGCTTGGTGCAGGATTGGGACAAAACGTTATCCGTCAGGTAGCGGTGCATGTGGGTATCCCTGTCGAAAAACCGGCGTTTACGGTAAATATCGTTTGCGGTTCGGGTTTGCGTAGCGTATCGCTTGCTGCTCAGATGATAAAAGCAGGCGATGCCGATGTGGTACTTTGTGGTGGCACCGAAAGTATGACCAATGCTCCTTATCTGTTGCCCAACGTCCGCAACGGCTATCGTATGGGCGACGGACAAATTGTAGATTCGATGATAAAAGACGGACTTACGGAGGCTTTTTCGCATGTGCATATGGGTATTACAGCCGAAAATATTGCCGAACGTTGGAATATAACACGTGAAGAACAAGACCAATTTGCTCTCGTAAGTCAGCAACGTTGTGAGGCAGCTCAGAAAGCAGGCAGGTTTAGAGACGAGATTGTGCCTGTGGAGATACCGCAGAAAAAAGGAGACCCCAAAATATTCGACACTGACGAGTTTCCGCGTGCCGGCACTACGCTCGATGCGTTGGCTAAACTTCGTCCTGCCTTCAAAAAAGACGGTACCGTTACAGCAGGTAATGCATCGGGTATCAACGACGGAGCGGCTTTTTTGGTGGTTATGTCGAAAGATAAAGCAGACACATTGGGTATCAAGCCTCTTGCACGTATCAAAGCATACGCCACAGCCGGCTTAGACCCACAGATAATGGGTTATGGTCCTGTGTATGCTACCGAAAAAGCTCTTAAAATGGCAGGTATGAAGGTCGAAGATTTGGAGTTGATTGAGGCTAATGAGGCGTTTGCATCTCAAAGTATTGCAGTAGTGCGAGACCTAAAGCTCAATCCCGAAATAGTGAATGTCAATGGTGGAGCTATTGCACTCGGACACCCTATTGGTGCTTCCGGAGCTCGAATTCTTACTTCGCTTATCTACGAAATGCGTCGTCGTAATGTCAAAAACGGCTTGGCAACGCTATGTATCGGTGGAGGACAAGGCACTGCCATTATCATAGAAAATATGTTTTAACCCCCTAAAAATCAATAAAAAAAGATGAAAGGACTAAAAGATAAGGTAGTAGTGGTAACGGGCGGAGCCGATGGTATCGGCAAGGCTACGGCACTACGTTTTGCACAAGAGGGTGCAAAGGTTGCGGTATGGGACTTGAACGAGACAAAAGGAGCCGAAACAGTAGCCGAAATAAAGGCTATGGGTGTAGAGGCTATTTTCATAAAGGTCAATACCTCACAGTTTGTAGAAGTCGAAAGGGCTTCGCAGCAGGTTGTAGAGTATTTCGGCAGATACGATGTACTTATCAACAACGCCGGTATTACTCGCGATGCAACACTCAAAAAGATGACTCCCGACCTTTGGCAACAGGTGATAGACGTTAACCTTACGGGTGTTTTCAACTGTGCCAAATGTGCCGCCGATATTATGACCGAGCAGAATTGGGGACGTATCATTAATGCCTCGTCGGTGGTGGCTCTATACGGTAATTTCGGACAGACCAACTATGCCGCTACCAAAGCAGGACTTGTGGGTATGACAAAAACTATGGCAAAGGAGCTTGGCAAAAAAGGTGTAACGGTCAATGCCGTGGCACCGGGCTTTATCCTTACCGAAATGGTAAAGAAGATGCCTGCCGAAGTTCTTAAGTCTATGGAAGACAAGGTGCCTGTACGTCGCCTTGGACTACCTGAGGAGATAGCCGCCACTTATGCATTCTTGGCATCGGACGACGCTGCCTATATCAATGGCACTGTTGTCAGTGTCGATGGAGGTATTACTATCTGATATATAAGTGAACTTATGATAAAAAAGAGATTTTTCAAATAATGACAAGTCTCTTTTTTTATCTTATACTTAGGATTGTTAGATGAGAGTCGAAATATAGATAAAATCACTAAAACAGACAGAAGATAATATAATGTAATTATAGCTGTTCGATAAACAACCGACATTGCTTTATAATATCTTAATATAAAGATATAAATATGCTTTTGTTGTGAAAGGGGCTTATCTTGTACATTTGTTTATCGGGTTATTATGAGGTTTTCCCTATATTCCGCATTAGAAAAGACGTGGGTTATCGGAATGTTTTAACACTTCATTGGGGGGCTGTCTGCCCCGGACCCCGACATACTTTTCTTGTCTTGACACAAGAAAAGTATGCAAAAGAAGGTCAAGGCTGACGTTCCGAGCCGACCCACTATGTGCTTGCTCGCTAAACGA